>NZ_CEZFMW010000017.1:0-38555 GCF_982993085.1 Thalassobacter sp.
ACGTTCAGGTCATTCCACCTTTGGACCTGACCATCCATGACGGTGAATTCACCGTATTTGTCGGCCCCTCGGGCTGTGGTAAATCCACTCTTCTGCGGCTAATCGCCGGGCTAGAGGACATCACCACCGGCCACATCGAGATCGACGGCAAGGATGCCACCTCCCTTGTGCCCGCCAAACGCGGTCTGGCGATGGTGTTCCAATCCTATGCGCTCTACCCGCACATGTCGGTTCGCAAAAACATCGCCTTCCCGCTGCGGATGGCCAAGATGGATAGCGCGGAGATCGACAAACGCGTCAATGCAGCCGCGAGCGTCCTGAACCTGACAGACTATCTGGATCGCCGCCCCGGGCAGCTTTCTGGTGGTCAGCGTCAGCGGGTCGCTATTGGCCGCGCCATTGTACGTGAGCCCGCGGCCTTCTTGTTCGACGAGCCGCTGTCCAACCTTGATGCGGCCCTGCGCGTTGGCATGCGCCTCGAAATCTCGGAGCTGCACAAGCGGCTTGAGACAACGATGGTTTATGTGACCCACGATCAGGTCGAAGCCATGACCATGGCCGACAAGATCGTCGTGCTACAGGCCGGTGTGATTGAACAGGTGGGCACCCCGCTAGAACTGTACCGCGCGCCGCGCAACACGTTTGTTGCAGGCTTCATCGGCTCGCCCCGGATGAACCTGATCGAAGGCCCCGAGGCCGCCAAACACGACGCCGCAACTATTGGCGTCCGCCCGGAGCATATCGACGTCGTCGAAAGCGGTGGGCAATGGCAGGGCACAGTTGGTGTGGCCGAGCATCTTGGCTCTGACACCTTCTTTCACATCCACAACACAGGCCTTGCAGAAACACTGACCGTGCGCGCCATTGGGGACGTGAGCCTACAACATGGTGATACGATCCACCTGAACCCACGTGCCGATGAAATCCACCGGTTCGACGCTCAGGGCCTGCGGATTGCGAAATGAGGCTACAGGGTAAAACCGCGCTGATTACCGGTGCCGCGCGCGGCATCGGCGAAGCCTTTGCCCGGGCCTACATCGCCGAAGGCGCACGCGTTTGTATCGCCGATATCGACATCGCCCGCGCCCGTGAAACTGCCGATGCCATTGGCGCAACCGCGATCCAAATGGACGTCGCTGACCAATCCAGCATCGACGCCGGCGTGGCCGAGGCTATTGCCCAGTTGGGCCACATCGACATCCTTGTGAACAACGCGGCCCTCTTTACCGCCGCCCCCTTGGTTGAGATTGAGCGCGCCGATTTTGGTCGCATCTTTGATATCAATGTCGCGGGTACTTTGTTCACGATGCAAGCCGTGGCCAAACACATGATTGCGCGCGGCAACGGTGGCAAGATCATCAACATGGCCAGCCAAGCCGGTCGTCGCGGCGAGCCGTTGGTCGCGGTGTACTGCGCCAGCAAGGCTGCGGTGATTTCGCTGACGCAATCAGCGGGCCTGAACCTGATTGAACACGGGATCAACGTAAACGCTATCGCACCCGGTGTTGTCGATGGTGAACATTGGGACGGTGTGGACGCCTTTTTCGCGAAGCATGAGGGCAAAGCCCCGGGTCAGAAAAAGGTCGAAGTGGCCGCCGCAGTGCCCTTTGGCCGGATGGGCCGGGCCGAAGATCTTACGGGTATGGCCGTCTTTCTGGCCTCCCCTGACGCAGATTATGTCGTTGCACAGACTTACAATGTGGACGGCGGGAATTGGATGAGCTGATGAATACGCAAAACCTGCGCAGCACGCGGACCAAGCTGTCGAATGCTACACTTGGCGCGCTGCCTGCGGATATCGTAACACCTCGTTACGACCGCGCGGCCCTCACACCCGGTATCGTCCATATCGGCGTGGGCAACTTTCACCGCGCCCATCAGGCGTGGTATCTGCATCGCCTCATGCAGGCAGGTGAGGCGCTCGATTGGGCTATCATCGGTGCAGGCGTTCGTCCCTTTGACGAGGCACAGCGTCAGAAACTCGCTCAGCAAGATTACATGACCACATTGGTCGAATTGTCCCCCGACGGCCGCTCAGCAGAAGTGGTTGGATCGATGATCGACTATCTGCCGATTGAGCCGGGGAATGGCCCGCTGATTGCGCGCATGACGCAGAGCGATATCCGCATCGTTGCCCTAACCGTCACCGAAGGCGGGTATTACATCGACCCAGTGACCAAGGCATTTGATGCCCTGCACCCTGATATGGTCCATGATGCAGCCAACCCCGACACGCCGAAAACAGCGTTCGGGGCAATGGTCGCGGCCCTGCGCGCACGGCGCGACGCGGGCCTTGGCCCCTTTACCGGCATGAGCTGTGATAACCTGCAAGGCAACGGCGAAATCCTGCGCCAAACGGTCGTATCGCTGGCACGGATGTCCGACCCGGCGTTGGCCGATTGGATCAATGAAGCATGCACATTCCCCAACTCGATGGTGGATTGCATCGTTCCCGCCACAGGCCCCCAAGAGTTGGACCTGATCCAAACCTTCGGTGTCGATGATGCGGTCCCCGTGACCCATGAAAACTTTCGCCAATGGGTGATCGAGGATGCGTTCTGCGCAGGCCGCCCCGCATGGGACAAAGCGGGCGCAACATTTACCGACGCGGTCCACGATTTTGAGGCGATGAAAATTCGTATCCTCAACGGTGGGCACCAGATCATTGCGGGCGCTGGTGAAATGCTCTCGCTCAAGACGATCGCGGATTGCATGGGGCATGACAGCGTCGCGGCCCTGTTGTCCAAGGTCACGCATACTGAGATCGTGCCCTTGGTCAAAGCTGTTCCCGGCATGACGCCCGACGTCTATACCGACCTGATCGCGCGCCGGTTCTCGAACCCCGAGATTGTGGATACGACGCGCCGCGTGGCCTTTGACGGGGCTTCCCGCCAGCCGGGCTTCA
Source organism: Thalassobacter sp. (assembly GCF_982993085.1). Lineage (NCBI taxonomy): Bacteria > Pseudomonadati > Pseudomonadota > Alphaproteobacteria > Rhodobacterales > Roseobacteraceae > Thalassobacter > Thalassobacter sp. The sequence goes on from NZ_CEZFMW010000017.1 coordinate 2,906, forward strand.
TTGTGCCCACCATTCGTGACGGTCTGGCCGCCGGCACACCCGTTGAGGGGCTCGCGCTTGTGTCCGCTGTCTGGGCGCGTATGTGTGAAGGCACCCGCGAAGACGGCAGCACGATTGAACCAAACGACCCCTTCTGGGACGATCTGAACACAGTGGCAAAAGCCGCCAAAACCGACCCACAGGCATGGCTGGCTCAAAAGCAATACTACAGCGATCTCGCGAGCGAGCCGCGGTTTGCGACCGCCTTCTGCGAGTGGCTTGCGATGATCTGGCGTGACGGACTGGAACGCACAATCGCCGTGTACCTCGCGCGCTAGACCTGCGCCCATTGGCCCAGCGGATACCCTGATGACCCAGATTACGCCTGAAACTCTGCTCAAAGAGATCGATGCATTAGGTGGTCAAAACCGTAGGCTGATCGCAATTGCGGGAGCGCCTGGTTCCGGCAAATCGACCTTGGCCGAGGATTTGGCACGTCGGCTTGGCCCCACCGCCGCCGTGATGCCAATGGATGGGTTCCACCTAGACAACGATGCCCTTCATGCGATGAACCTGTTTCATCGCAAAGGCGCGCCTGAAACGTTTGATGCCGACAGCTTTGTGACCCTGATCAAGCGGTTGCACAGCGAGCAAAGCGTGCCCTACCCCACATTCGACCGCACTGCCGACCAAACCGTCCCCGCGGGCGGGCAGATTGACGAAGCCACTCGTATTGTGCTGGTTGAGGGGAATTACCTCTTACTGAACCAACCTCCGTGGGACGGCTTAGCAGGGCTGTTCGACATGACCGTGCGCTTAATCGTGGATCATGAAACCCTCGCCGCGCGGCTGATCGACCGCTGGATTGACCATGGGCTCAGCCCTGAGCAAGCTCGCCAGCGAGCGCTTGGAAATGACATGGTCAACGTGACCTATGTTGACGCCCATTCGTTTGATCCGGACTACGTCATCCGCTCAAGCTGAGGCGGCACTGCGTTGCAATCGCGACAGTAGGACCGGGGTCAAATACATCGGAACTTGGTAGCAGCCGACGAAAATCATCAAAGGCGCCGCGACCTCCTCCGGAAGGACAATCAAAAACAGCGCGATGTTGCGGTTTCCCGCGTAGATCGCGGTGGGCACGGGGATATCCCAGTGACGCGCCTGCGACAGCCACATGGTTGCCGCAACAAGTATGATGTTGATGATCAGCGCTGCCAACAGCCAGCCCGCCAAGGCCAATGGATCGCTGCGCAACAAAGGGCCAATCGCGCTCATTAATCCAACAACCACAATGGCCAACAAGAGCGCGGCACTGCCGTCCAACGCGCCTTGGGGACGGGGTGCAGCAAGCGCTGGAAATGCGCGGCGGATGGCAAACCCTGCGCCTACGGCCGACAAGATTGCGACCAATAACCCAAGCGACATCCAAAGCGCGCTTAGCGCGCCACCGCCAGCGGGATCAAGGATCAGAAGGATCGGCAAAGCGGTCAGTGGAAATAGCGCAGTGCCCAACACCAACAGCCGCATCCCCGCCGCCGGGTCTTGGCCCATCATGATGGCAAAATTTGGCGCCCCTGTCAGCGACGGGGCGGCCAACATCAGGCACACAGCCAAGGCAATAGGCCAATCCAGCGCCCCAAACGCGCCAAGGACGCCAACCACCGCCAATGGCAAACCCATTTGCAGCAGGCCAATCCGGATCAGTGCAGGTCGCACATCATCCAGATGCCCCAGCGCCTGACGCGCCCCAACACGAACCCCCGTCACACACAGTAAAAGTGCGATAAGCGGCCCGACCCACGGACGCAGAACCTCGGATAGGGCCGGCACAAACAGCCCCACCAACAGGCCCACGATCAGGCAATAGCGCCCGTGGCGTGCGATCCAGATGAGGGATCCCACCAAGAAATGAAGCACTTTCTAGGGGGCCTGCCGCATATTCTCTGGCAACCACATCGCGATGTCTGGGAACCAAATCAGGACAAAGCACATCAGGACCATGATCAGGAACATCGGGAACGCCGCGCGGGTGATATAGCCCATTTCATGCTCCGTCATGCCCTGTAGCACGAACAGGTTGAACCCGATGGGCGGCGTAATTTGCGCCATCTCAACCACGACGACCACAAAGATGCCGAACCAGATCAGGTCGATGCCGGCCTCGCGGACCATGGGTTCCACCACGGCCATGGTCAGGACCACCGATGAAATCCCATCAAGGAACATGCCTAGGATGATGTAAAACACCATTAAGATCATCAAAAGTTCAAACCGCGATAGCTCCATCGTTGCGATCCCGTCGGCCAGCGCGCGCGGCAGCCCCGTGAACCCCATCGCCAGCTTCAAGAATGCAGCCCCTGCAAGGATCAGCGCGATCATTGCGGATGTCCGCGTGGCGCCCATCAAGCTTTCGGAAAAAGTGCTCCAATTCAAAGAGCCCTGCCCTGTGGCCAAAGCCAGTGAGCCGATGACCCCGATGGCCGCCGCCTCAGTCGCCGTGGCAAGGCCCGCATACATCGACCCGATCACGACAAAGATCAGCAACAAGACCGGGATCAGAAACCGCGAATTCGCGAGCTTTTGCCCAAAGGACATGCCGGTTTCTTGCTGGGGAGCCCAGTTGGGCGACAGCCACGAATAGGCCGCAACATAGCCCATGAACATCAAGGCCAGACACAGGCCCGGAAAGACGCCCGCAAAGAACAACTGCGTGATGGATTCGTTCACGGTGACGCCATAGACGATCAACGCCAGTGACGGCGGGATCATCAGGCCCAGCGTGGCCGCGCCCGCTAGCGTGCCAATGATCATTGCCTCCGGGTAGTTGCGAGAGCGCAGCTCGGGGATGGACATCTTGCCCACCGTCGTCAGAGTCGCCGCAGACGAGCCAGAGACAGCGGCAAAGACCGTACAGCCCACGATGTTTGTGTGCACCAAGCCGCCCGGCAGCCGCGCCAGCCACGGTGACAGGCCGCGGAACATGTCCTCTGATAGGCGGGTGCGGAACAGAATTTCACCCATCCAGATGAACAGCGGCAGCGCCGTAAGCGTCCAACTGGAGGATGACGCCCAAATAGTGGTGATCATGGTGTCGCCTACAGGACGGCTGGTGAACAGCTCCATCCCGACCCACGCGACGCCCATCAGGGCAAGGCCAACCCAGACGCCTGAGCCCAGCAACAGGAACAAAACGAAGAGGAACAGCGCGATTGCATAGAGTTCGTCCATCGGGCTACTCCGCGAAGCTTTGATCGACGAGATCGCGCTTAATGCGGTGATCCCCTCGGAAGATGACATGAACAAGGTGATCTGTGAGCGAGATGGCCAATATGCCCCCGCCGATCACCATGACAGATTGTGGTATCCAAAGGGGCGTGGCGTCCTGCGCTTGGCTGACCTCATTGAATTTCCACGACCAAAACGTGAACCAATAGGCGTAGTAGGTGAAATACCACATCACTGCGCTCGCGATGCCAAAGCACCAGACCTCTAGCCAGCGGCGCGCGACCTTTGGCAGCGCATTCAACACCAGCGACACGCGGATATGCGATCCACGGTTCAGTGCATTGGCAAAGGCAAAAAAGCTCGCGGCGGCCATGGAATAGCCTGCGTAGTTCGCCGCGCCAGGGAAAATCTCTCCGGTCCAACGGGCAACCATTTGCGCGACAATAAGAAGAAGGATCGCAATCAGACACAGGGCGGCCAGAACTCCGGCGGCTAGGTACAGAAAGTCGAGCGTGCGGCGCAAGCCGCGTAAGGCAGCGGTCATGGTACTCTCTTGGACGTTTGGAAAAGGAAACGGGCCAGCCCTGCTTTGGACTGGCCCGAGAAAGTTTTGATCTTATTGCGCGTTGTAGGCGTCGAGGATCGCGGCACCGGTTTCACCGGCGGCCTCCAGCCATTCGGCGGCCATGATCTCACCGATTTTGCGCAGATCACCCATCAGTTGTTCACCTGCGGGCTGAACGCTCATGCCGCCAGCGGCAAGACCAGCCATCGTAAAGCCAGTGTATTCCTTGGCGCGCCAAGTACCGGCATATTCAGCCATCGATGCACAGGCGTTGATGACGTTTTTGTTCTGCTCGGACACGCCGTCCCAGACGTCGTTGTTGATCAGCATGTAGTTGCGCGGCAACCATGCATCGACCGAATAGAAGTGGCTGAGGCTTTCCCAGACCTTGCGGTCGTAGCCAGTTGCGCCCGACGACACCATGGATTCCGCCACACCTGTTGCAAAGGCTTGGCTGATCTCAGCCGCTTCAATCGACACGGGCAGCATTTTGGTCAGCTCAGCCATACGTGCCGTTGCATTGTTGTAGGACCGGAACTTCAGACCTTCCATGTCAGCGACCGAGTTCACTTCTTTGTTGAAGTACAGACCCTGTGGTGGCCACGGCACCGAGTACAGCATGGTCATGTTCTGCTCAGCCAGCAGCTCATTGAGATGCGGCTTTGCAGCGGCATACAGCTTGTCATGCTCATCAAACGACGACACGAGGAACGGCACGGAATCCCAGCCGAAAATCGCGCTCTCGTTTTGGTGGCCGGACAACAGACGCTCACCCAAGGGGACTTGGCCCGTTTGAACGGCACGTTTGATGTCACCGCCCGCAAAAAGCGAACCCGAAGGGTGCGTTGTGACTTCGATGTCGCCGCCTGTGCCGGTGGTCACGCATTTCGCGAACTCAGCACCCGTCACAGAGTGAAAGTTGGAGCCCGAATAGGCCATCGGCAGGTCCCACTTTTCCTGCGCCATTGCCGGCATCGCTAGCATCGTGGTCGCCGCAAGTGCGACGCATGTTTTTGTGATTTTGGTCATTTTTAGTCTCCCGGTTGTCTCTTTTATTTTTTGTCTCGTTGCAGTTTTAGCCAAAGCGCATCGGATCGAAAGCAGCCAAATCGCTATTTACCGGCTGGTCCGCAACAAGACCTGCAACGATCCTTCCTGTTTTGGGTCCGCCGGTCAATCCAATGTGGTGATGGCCAAAAGCCGTGTACACGCCAGAGCCGCGCACCTGCCCAATCAGGGGCAGACTGTCGGATGGCGCAGGCCGGTGCCCCAGCCATTCCACCTCGCCGGTGGCCTTTAGCTCCGGAAACGCGGATTTCGTGTGTTTGCGCAACAGATCAAGCGCAGCTTTCGAAGCGCCAGCCTCTAGGCCGCCAAATTCGACCACCCCCGCACACCGCAGACCTGCGGCCATCGGCGTGGCCACGAACTTACCGCTTGCGACCATAATGGGGTGCGAAGGTCCGCCCGTCGCATCCTCAAATATGATGTGATAGCCGCGCTCAGTCTCAATCGGGATCGAAAGACCCAGCTTCTTCATCAAGGGCTTGGACCAAACGCCCGTCGCCAAAATGGCGCGATCACAGGAAATGGTGCCTGCATTGGTTTGAACGGATGTGATTTTGTCGTCCGTCAGGTCAAAATCCTTGATCTCGGCTTGGATGATCTTGCCGCCCAGCGCCTCAAACACCTTGGCCAGTGCTTTGACGTAGCCACCCGGATCGCGGATGTAGCCGTGGTCCTTCATGGTCGCCAAAAGGCCAACGCTGGGGGACAGGTTTGGCTCATACTCACGCACCGCCGCACCCTCGCGCAGTTCGGGCACAAAACCGGCGTCCCGGCGCAACCCCCATGTGTAGGCATCCCCCTCAAACGCGGCGCGGTTCGCGTAGGCAAAGGAATAGTCGCAGTCGTTAACCCAATCCTGCGCGCCCGTATCGGCAACCAGCGATTTGTGCTGCGCCACGGTGTCGGCGACAATTTCTGTCAGCCCCTTTGAAATCCGGCGTGTGTCACTGTCGTTGGCGTTTGACAGGTACTTGAGCAGCCAAGGCATCAGCTTGGGCAAGTATCCCCATTTCAAAAACAATGGGAACTCGGGGTCAGCCAGCATGCTGGGTGCCTTGCGCACAAGGCCGGGCGCGGTAACGGGCGCCACGGAACAGGCGGCCAAAACGCCAGCGTTGCCATGGGATGTGCCCTCGCCCGGCGCAAGCCGATCGATGATTGTGACCTCCGCCTGCCCCATACGCCGTAGCCAAATCCCCGCGGAAACCCCAACGATCCCCGCTCCGGCGATAATCACGTGTTCGGGCATGCTTTTCTCCGGCTATCCAAATCGCATTCAGTGCTGTATGCAATTCAAGCCACAGTGCTGCCGACATTACAAGGCTGAGGCTCCTTTTTGCGACGCTACTAAAAACGAGACACTTTGAAACCTGTAAAACAGAACACAGATGGCTCCGTAAGCGCGCTCTATGCCCAGCTGCGCGAAATGTCGGCATCTTTTGCGTTTAAGCCCGGCCAACGGATCAACGAATCCGCCTTGTCACGCGACCTTGGCGCAAGTCGTACGCCCCTACGAGAAGCCTTGAACCGATTGGTTGCCGAGGGATTAGTCGATTTCCACGCGGGGCGGGGTTTCTTTTGCCGCGCCCTGTCCGAGACCCGTATTCAGCATCTTTATGATGTGAGGGTCGCGATTGAATGCCAAGCCGTCCGCCAAGCGACCCAGTGCGCGCGTACTGCGGACTTGGACGCCATCGACTTGGCGCTGGATCAAGCACATGATGAATACCAGAGCTGCACCGCTCCCATCCGTCTGATGGAACTGGACGAGGCGTTTCATATGCAATTGACCGCCCTTACCGGAAACGTGGAATTACAAAGCCTGCTCGCCACAATCTACGATAAAGTCCGCTTTGTGCGTATCGCTGACCTACGCCGTAGACAGGCAGAGGGTCGATCCACGATAGATCGCCACAAACGTATCATTGCAGTGATGCGCACCGGCGATGGCATGGCCGCATCCGAGGCCATGCGCGATCACATCCAAGAGCGTGCCCAGCACGCAGCCGAGGCTGTTCGCCTTGCTTATGCAGATATTTACGCCCCACAGGAGGCCTCCGAATGACCACACGAGGTGGAAAAACAGTCTTTGGCGCGAGCGTCGGGATTTTAATGCTGAACACCCGGTTTCCGCGCATTCCCGGTGATATCGGCAATGCCGCGACGTGGCCTTTTCCAGTGCACTACAAGGTCATCCCCGCAGCCACGCCCGACAACGTTGTGCGCGGGGATGCCACGCCCTTGCTTGGGGCTTTTATCGACGCCGGGCGCGAGCTGCTTGAATTGGGTTGCGACGGGATCGCGACCAACTGCGGGTTTCTTGTGCCGTTTCAAACCGAAATGTCGCGCGCCCTTGGGGTGCCGGTGGCCTCCTCGTCGTTGCTACAGGCACCTTTGATCCGGATGTCCCTACCTGCGGATCAAACGCTGGGGATTTTAACCATTTCGTCCGAAACCCTAACGACCGCCCACCTGGATGCCGCGGGCATCCCGCATGACACCCCTGTCGGGGGCACAGGGGCGGGGTCGCACTTTACGACACGGGTGCTCGGCGATGCAGATGAGATCGATTTTGAACAAGCACGCGCCGACAACGTCACCGCGGCGCTGCGGTTGGTCCAAGACCACCCGAATATCGGGGCGATCTTGTTGGAATGCACCAATATGGTGCCCTATGCCGCCGATATCCGCCGCGCGACCGGGCGACCTGTGTTCTCAATCTATACTTATCTTTTATGGTTCCAAGCGGGCCTCTTGCCCCGACGCTTCCCAACCAATCTAGATGATGTCCCCTTTGCAACGTTATGAGCGATCATCGCATCCCCCAGATGCACGTACACCGCGTCTCGATCCCTGCGCGCGCGGTGCATTCGCATGGTACAGGTGATGTCGGCGGTATCAACGTAGCCTTACCTGAGCTGCCAACCGACAGCGGGCTGACCGGCAGGGGCTAGGCCTCGCCCGTGTTCACCGGCACACAAGAGCGTACAACCAATCAGTCGACAGTGTTTGGTGATCCACATGCCACGACCTTTGTGGATCTGAATATTGCAAAGGCCTGCGTAGGGAACAACTTCCCCACAGATATAGGCCCTATGGGGGATGCGCGGCGCAGGCCAAAAACCTGTCGCGCTTTTACTACGAAACCTCAGGCCTCTTCGATCAACTCGGGGCCGCATGCTCGGTTCGAATTGACGGCGCGGTCAACGGCGTGCCGGGCGATACGACCTTCGGGGGCTGCGTGCATCAAACGCGCCGCACCGCGCCCGCCTTCACCAAGCCACAAGGCCCAATCATCGGGGGCAATGGTGACCGGCTCGCGGTGATGGATATCTACCATAGACGGCCCCGCCGCACAGGACACGATCGCGCAGGTCACAAGGTCCTGCCATTCCTGCCAAATACCGGCAAAGACCATGGGGCTGCCGTCGAAATTATAGAAATAGTGCGGCCAGCGAAGCCCCTCATCATCCTTGGTCCATTCATAAAAGCCAGAGGCCGGGATAAGGCAGCGCCGGGTGCGACACGCCTCTCGAAAGGCGGGTTTGTTCGCGATGGTTTCGGCCCGCGCATTAATCAAAAGCGGGCCATCGTTAGGCTGTTTGTACCACGACGGAATAAACCCCCAACGCATCGCCCGTAGACGCCGCGATTGCCCATCGCTGACCACAGTCGCGACCGGATTGGTGGGGCAGACGTTGTAGTTGGGAACCTCGGGCAAATCATTGCCCAAGGTCGCGTTGAACAGATGCGCCATGGCATCGTGGGGCAACGTATGTGCAAACCGCCCACACATCGCTTAGGACGTGCGGCCCTTGCGCGCGGCACCAACTGCACCCAGTACTGCCAAGGCTGCCAGCAGGCTCCAGGCGCCCGCGGGCAGCGGCACAGGTGAGACGAGAAGCGAGCTTTGATTGGCCCCCTGACGGAAGGCATCCGCAATCAGGCTATGGGCTACACCATTGGGGTGCACGCTGTCCCAAAACAAGAAGCGATCGGCCTGCCCGCCCGCAATACACGCAAGCGTAGATAGGCAGGCGTCCGTGACGTTGGTGATACCGGCGGCTCCCGGATCGGCCAGAAGCCCACCGCTAAGAGCGGCAAAATCAAACAGCCGCACATCATTATACAGCGCAGGGTTCGCCACAAACTGCTGGGCCATGATTTCATTAAAAGCCGCAGTCGCGGTGCTGGCGGCTTGCGGATCGCTATCGCCCTCAATCTGCACGCGAGGCGTCACGGATACATCGATGGAATTGACCAGCACAAGATCGCGCAGGCCAAGAGCCGCAAGCGTCTCGACCTGACCGCGCACAGCCCGGGCAGCCGTCCGCGCCAGTTGCAACGCATCGGGCAGTTTGGCAGCCGCAAACAGATCATTGCCCCCAAAGAACAACACCCCCAAAGGCCGTGGACCTAAAAGTGCTGCATTTGCCGTTTGCGTGAATCCTTTGAACAGGTCGACCTGAAAGGCCAAATCCGGTGAAGCGTCCGCATCCGTCACGGCTTTTGCCCCCCCAAACGCAAGATTGAGCGACAGACGCCCCGCGTTGGTGAAATCCTGCCCGACCTGATCGGCCCAAACCGCATCGTTCGAGAATTGGCCGTTAAAGTATGGCGGTGGCGGGAACGTGCCCCCCGATTGGGCAAAGATGTTACCCGTATCGCTGAGACTGTCGCCCAAAACGACAAGGCTTGAATAGGTGTTTGGCAACGTGGCGGCGGGGGCGGCCACGGTCCACAGGGCCGCAATAGTGGCCACGAATGTTTTGGTTTTTGAAAACATGATCTCTCCTTCCAGAGAAAAAGTGCGGCAAAGGCGCCGCACACCTTGGTGCAAAATGCGCGGGGCGATCTAGACCGCCGCGCGCGATATCACTGACGCATGGCGTTACTTGGCCGTGATGCGACCATCCGTGTAGGGCGTGTAGCTGCCCCCTTTGGCAGCGATATAATCTGCCAACACCTGCTCAACACCGGGGCCGAAATCATAGGCATCCGTTGCAGTTGCAAACATCGCATAGCCGTCGCCGCCATTGCGCATATAGTTGTTGGTGACCACGCCGTAGGTCGCATCAAGGTCAATCGGCGCACCACCCACCATAACGTCCGACACCCGTGATCCGGGGGCGGCACTGGCGTCAAACGCGTAGGTCATGCCGGACACCTGCGGAAAGCGGCCCGCACCCTCCTCGACTTGGCTGACCCCATTTTCAAGTGCAGCCACAATATTCGCGCCAGTGGTGGTAAAGGTCGCAAGCGTGTTTTGGAACGGCAGCACCGTCAGGACTTCGCCCATTGTGATTTCGCCTGCGTCGATCGAGGCGCGTAGCCCCCCACCGTTCTGGATCGCCACTTGGACGCCCTGTGATTTGACCCGGTCCAGCAGGGCATCCGCCACCAAGTTGCCCATCGCACATTCCACCGCGCGACAGACTGCGCGATCACCTTCGATAAAGGCCGTGGTATCGCCGATGACTTGCGCCTTCAGCTCTTCAATTGGGCCCGCCAATTCAGCTACTCGGGCCGCAATGGCTGCGTCCGGTGTCACGCTTGCGTCAATCAAAATGGTGTCGCCCGTGGCCGACGTCACATTGCCGTCCGCGTCAAACTCTAGCACCAAATGGCCCACATATTTGCCATAGGCCCGCGCCTGCACCACGGGCGTGTCGCCTATCATATGAGGATACGAAAACAACGCGCCCTCATCGGTGTTGGAAAACAGAGTGTGCGAATGCCCGCCCACCACAGCGTCAATACCGTCAACGGCTTCGGCGATTGCAAAATCCTTGGGCGCGCCCACGTGGTTCAGCGCGATGATCTTGGTCACGCCATCGGCCTCAAGGGTGGCGACATCTGCGGCCAACGCATCGATCTCATTTTGGAAAATGACGTTTGGACCCGGCGAGGATGTTTCAACTGTGTCCGTGGCCAGCGCCGAGATAATCCCGATCTTTTGGCCACCAACCTCTAGCACGACATGATTACCGACCTTGCCATTCAAGACGTTCGATTGGCTTACGTCCAAATTCCCGGAGATCACGGGAAAGGAAACCATATCAATGAACTCGGCCAGCTTTTCCGGTCCATCGTCAAACTCATGGTTGCCCACCGCCATGACGTCAAAGCCAATGGCCTCCATCATCTCGGCCTCAACCGCGCCCTTATAGGTCGTGTACATCAGTGAACCTTGGAACTGGTCGCCTGCATCCAAAGTGATGACGTTTTCACCCGCCAGTTCGGCGCGCTTGGTGTCCAGAAATGTTTTGAGCCGGGCAGCACCGCCAAAGCATTTGCCTTCGGCATCGTCCTCGGCCCCACAGGTTCCATCAAACCGCGAAATAGGCTCAATCCGGCTGTGCAGATCGTTGATATGCAAAATGTGCAGCGTGTAGCCATCCGCCACCGCCGTGCCCGCGCCAAGCGTTGTCGTCATCGCCAAAGCCGCCGCTGTCGTAAGAAGTTTTTTCATTCTACGATTCCCCTGTTTTAAAGCCGGAATGGTGGCGCGAACCTCTTTGCAAGTCAAAGTCTGAGATGTCTTGACGTTGCGGCTTGGTGGGTGCATCTGCGAGGCATGCTGATTTACAAGATTTTCCGCCGTGCCGAGTGGGCGACACTCCGCGCCACAGGCCTCACACGCGGCGCTCCCGTGGACCTCACGGATGGCTACGTCCATTTTTCCACCGCAGAACAGGCCCGCGAAACCGCGGCCAAGCACTTTAAGGGCGAGGCCGACTTGGTCCTGGCCGCGGTTGATACCGGTACCCTGGGCGATGACCTTAAGTGGGAGGTATCGCGTGGCGGTGCCGAATTCCCCCATCTGTACCGTGTGTTGCGCATCACTGATGTCGCTTGGACGCGCCGCCTGCCCCTGCGCGACGGCGCGCATGTTTTCCCGGATGAAATGCAATGATCGAAGCTCTTGGCCTGCGGGCACTGCGCGCGTTTGACCCCGAAACCGCCCATGGGCTGGCCCTAAAGGCGTTAAACGCAGGGCTTGGGCCAAAACCCGGCCCTGTCACCAGCCAACGGTTGAAATGCACCATTGCCGGATTGGAATTTCCAAACCCCGTCGGGCTGGCTGCCGGGTTTGACAAGAACGCCACGGCCTTGGCAGCGCTGTCCAAGGTGGGTTTTGGGTTTCTTGAGGTTGGCGCGGCCACGCCCTTGCCCCAACCCGGAAACCCCAAACCGCGTCTGTTTCGCCTGACGGAGGATCGCGCAGCGATCAACAGGTTCGGGTTCAACAATGACGGCGCGGATGTCATCGCTGACAGGCTGATGGCCCATAACCCCACAATTCCCGTGGGGCTGAACCTTGGGGCCAATAAAACCAGCACAGACCGTGCAGGCGACTTTGCCCGGGTGATTGCGACCTGTGGGCCCTATGTTGATTTCGCTACGGTCAACGTGTCCTCGCCCAACACCGAAAAGCTGCGCGACCTACAGGGCAGAGCTGCCCTGACAGCCCTTTTGACCGGGGCACTAGAGGCACGCGATGCGCTGCCCAAACGTATTCCGCTGTTCCTCAAAATCGCGCCGGATCTATCCCCGGCGGAGCTAGAAGATATCGCCGAGGTCGCAACATCCCTCAAGCTGGACGGGATCATCACGACCAACACAACGCTAGACCGCACTGGCCTGCAATCGCCCCACGCGGGCGAGGCCGGTGGCCTGTCCGGTGCACCACTGTTCGAACGTGCGACCCGTGTGCTGGCGCAAATGTCCAAACTGACCGACGGGCAAATGCCGTTGATCGGTGTGGGCGGCGTGCGTGACGCGGACACGGCGTATGCAAAAATCTGCGCAGGTGCGACTGCGGTGCAGCTATATACGGCCCTGGTTTATGCGGGGCCGTCGTTGATTGCGGATATCGCGCGGGGCTTGGATGCGCGGATGCGCGCAGATGGCCACACCACGCTTGAACAGGCTGTGGGCTCGCGCCGAAGCGACTGGCTGTAGCCCACGCCTAGGTTTCCCAAAGGAAACCCTCTGCGTGTTCAAAGCGCAATCTGCGTCACATAACCGTCATACTTACGTAGTCCTTGGTATTGGCGAGGTGTTCGGTGCAATCTAGGCATTGTGCACCTGCAGCGTGGGATTCTTCCCACCCCAGACACCCGTGTCTGAAGACCAAGAGGACCTGATCTATGGCCGACTTCCAAAAAATCCTCATAGCCAACCGAGGCGAAATAGCCATCCGTGTGATGCGTGCCGCCAACGAGTTGGGCAAACGCACCGTGGCGATATACGCCGAAGAGGACAAGTTGAGCTTGCACAGGTTCAAGGCCGATGAAGCCTATAAGATTGGCGAAGGCATGGGCCCTGTGGCCGCCTATCTGTCCATCGAAGAAATCATCCGCGTCGCTAAAGCCTGTGGCGCCGACGCAATCCACCCGGGCTACGGCTTGCTGTCGGAAAACCCAGACTTCGTGGACGCCTGCGCCAACAACGGCATCACCTTTATCGGCCCCAAGGCCGAAACGATGCGCAAACTGGGTGACAAAGCCTCGGCCCGGAAGGTCGCAATGGAAGCGGGTGTGCCGGTTATCCCTGCCACCGAAGTTCTGGGCGACGACATGGCCGCCATCAAGAAAGAAGCCGCTGAAGTGGGTTATCCGCTGATGCTCAAGGCATCTTGGGGTGGTGGCGGACGCGGCATGCGTCCGATCTATTCCGAAGATGAGCTTGAAGAAAAGGTCCTAGAGGGCCGCCGCGAGGCCGAGGCCGCATTTGGCAACGGTGAGGGGTATTTGGAAAAAATGATCACCCGCGCGCGCCACGTTGAGGTGCAAATCCTCGGCGACAGCCACGGCCAGATCTATCACCTGTATGAGCGTGACTGCTCGGTGCAGCGTCGCAACCAAAAGGTCGTAGAACGCGCGCCTGCGCCCTACCTCAGTGGTGCCCAGCGCGAAACGATCAACAACCTCGGCAAGAAAATCTGCGAACACGTGAATTACGAGTGCGCAGGCACGGTCGAGTTCTTGATGGATATGAACACCGGTGAGTTTTACTTCATCGAAGTGAACCCCCGCGTGCAGGTCGAACATACTGTGACCGAAGAAGTCACGGGCATTGATATCGTCCGCGCCCAAATCCTGATTGCCGAGGGCAAATCACTGGTTGAGGCCACGGGCATCGCCAGCCAGTACGACGTTCAGTTGAACGGTCACGCGCTGCAGTGCCGCGTCACGACCGAAGACCCGCAGAATAACTTTATCCCTGACTATGGCCGCATCACAGCCTACCGCGGTGCCACAGGTATGGGCATCCGCCTCGATGGCGGCACAGCCTATTCCGGCGCGGTCATCACTCGCTACTACGACAGCCTGTTGGAAAAAGTCACCGCTTGGGCCCCTACGCCCGAAGCTGCGATTGCGCGGATGGACCGTGCCCTGCGTGAATTCCGTATTCGGGGTGTATCGACAAACATCGCGTTTGTAGAAAACCTGCTCAAGCACCCGACGTTCCTGAACTACGAATACACAACCAAGTTCATCGACGACACGCCCGCGCTGTTTGATTTTCAACAACGCCGGGACCGGGCCACGAAAATCCTAACCTACATCGCTGAGATCACGGTCAACGGCCACCCAGAGACCGAGGGCCGCCCCCGCCCCGCCGCTGACATCCGTGCGCCCAAGCCGCCGGTCAAACTGGGCACACCCTTTGCCGAGGGCACGCGCCAGATCCTAGACGCCAAGGGCCCACAAGCGGTGGCGGATTGGATGAAGGCCCAGCCGCAACTGCTGCTGACCGACACCACTATGCGCGATGGCCACCAGTCCTTGCTTGCGGCGCGGATGCGGTCCATCGATATGATCCGCTGCGCGCCTGCCTATGCCAGCAAACTGCCGCAATTGTTGTCGGTGGAATGTTGGGGTGGCGCGACCTTTGACGTGGCCTACCGGTTCTTGCAGGAATGTCCGTGGCAGCGGCTGCGCGACATCCGCGAAGCGATGCCGAACATCATGACGCAGATGCTTTTGCGTGCGTCCAATGGTGTGGGCTACACCAATTACCCTGACAACGTTGTCCAAGGCTTTGTGAAACAAGCCGCTGAGACCGGCGTTGATGTGTTCCGCGTGTTCGACAGCCTTAACTGGGTTGAAAACATGCGTGTGGCGATGGATGCCGTGATCGCCGCCGATAAGGTCTGCGAAGGCACCATTTGCTACACCGGTGACATCCAAGACCCGAACCGCGCCAAATATGACCTGAAATACTATGTCGCGATGGCCAAAGAACTTGAGGCCGCAGGCGCCCATGTTTTGGGCCTGAAGGACATGGCGGGCCTGATGAAGCCGGGTGCCGCCAAGCAATTGGTCAAGACACTTAAGGAAGAAGTCGGCCTGCCGATCCACTTCCATACGCACGATACGGCCGGGATCGCATCCGCCAGCATCGTTGCCGCAGCCGAGGCCGGTGTGGATGCCGCCGACGTCGCGATGGACAGCTTTTCGGGCAACACATCACAGGCAACGTTCGGCACAGTCGTGGCTGCGCTGCAAAACACGGATCGTGACACCGGGATCGATATGGCAGCAGTCCGCCAGATCGACACCTACTGGGACGCGGTGCGTGCGCAATACCAAGCCTTTGAAAGCGGGCTTCAGGCGCCATCATCCGAGGTTTACCTCCATGAGATGCCCGGTGGTCAATTCACGAACCTCAAGGCGCAGGCGCGCTCGCTTGGCTTAGAGGATCGCTGGCACGAAGTGGCGCAAATGTACGCCGACGTGAACCAGATGTTTGGTGACATTGTGAAGGTCACACCATCATCGAAGGTCGTTGGTGACATGGCGTTGATGATGGTGTCGCAGGGGCTAAGCCGGGCCGAGGTTGAGGATCCGAAAAAGGACGTGGCCTTCCCCGACAGCGTGATCGACATGATGCGCGGCAATCTGGGCCAGCCTCCCGGTGGGTTCCCGGATGCGATTGTGAAAAAGGCGCTCAAAGATGAGGCCCCGAGCACCGAACGTCCGGGCAAGCACCTTGCCCCCGCAGACATGGCAAAAGTGCGCGCCGAGCTAGAGGCCACTGTCCCCGGCGTCGACTTCGACAATGAGGACCTGAACGGCTACCTCATGTATCCCAAGGTCTTTACAGACTACGCCCAGCGCCACGAAACCTACGGCCCCGTGCGCACCCTGCCCACGCCCGTGTTTTTCTATGGGATGGAACCCGGCCAAGAGATCGAGGCCGAGATCGATCCCGGCAAATCCCTTGTGATCCGCATGCAAGCCGAGGGCGAAACCAATGCTGATGGCGAGGCCAAGGTGTTCTTTGAGCTGAACGGTCAGCCGCGCGTCATCCGCGTGCCCAACCGCAAGGCCGTAGGCACTGCTGTCAAAATGCCCAAGGCAGAGTTCGGCAACCCCAACCACATCGGCGCACCAATGCCCGGCGTCGTGGCCAGTGTGGCTATTCAGGCCGGGGCTGAGATCAAAGAAGGCGATCTGCTGCTGACGATTGAAGCCATGAAGATGGAAACCGGTATCCATGCCGAACGGGATGCCACGGTCAAGGCAGTGCATGTTTCGCCCGGTGGGCAAATCGATGCAAAAGACCTGCTAATCGAACTGGAATAGCGCCCCAACAGGCGTTACCGGCTGTCCGGCGGGGCATCACTGCCCCGCCATACGGAGCCTTCATCCATGCACAAAATCCTTGTCCTTACGGATCTTCACATCACCCCGCCCGGTGAGTTGATCATCGGGCTTGATCCGGCAGAGCGGCTCGCGCGTGTATTGGATGCGATGCGCGCCGCACATGCGGATGCCGACCACCTGCTGATCCTAGGGGATTTGGTCCACTACGGCACCGCCGAGGAATACGCCCGCCTCCGCGCTCTTTTGCGTGACTTGCCGTGGCCCACCACGTTCATGATGGGCAACCACGATGACCGTGACACCTTTCGCGCCACGTTTCGGCAGGCAGGCGTGGATAGCAACGGCTTTGTGCAAAGCCGCATCAGCCTGCCCCATGCACATATCCTATGCCTCGACACGCTGGCCCCTGACGCCAAGCCGCGCCACAGCGGCTTTTTGTGCGCGGATCGGATGGACTGGCTGCGCGCTGAATTGGCACTTGCCCCCGGCACCCCCAAGATCGTGGCCCTGCACCATCCACCGTTCATCACCGGATTTGACGGAATGGACCACATCGGGTTGGTGAACCGCACGGAGGTCATCGAAACACTACAGGCTTGTACAGACGTGCGGCTGGTGATCTCGGGTCACATTCACCGCACGATCATGGCAAGTGCGGGTGGCCTGCCGATGGCGGTGTTCAAGAGCCCCTGTCACCAAATGCCGCTGCAATTAGGGGCGGGCACATCCGGCCTGTCGATCGATGAAAGCGGCGCATATGGCCTGCTGTTGGTTGGCCCTGACGGTGATATCTGTGTCCACACTGAGGACGTCGCCACCCACAAGGCTGCCATACTCGATGATATCGCCAGCCAGTGATTGACCACAATCGCGCGACAATCCCCCAATAATCGAGAGACATGTAACCATTTCGGCCCATTGGCCCCAATTTTGGACGTATCTGTGCCGCAGATTTGCCGCACGCGGTATGTACCAAAGGGGGGCAAAAGGAGTCCGCAATGACACATCGCTTCATTAAGTCCGAGGATGGTGCCATCACCGTCGACTGGGTCGTTCTGACGTTTGGGGTCACGATTACGGGCCTCGCCATGATGGGGACCATTGGCCCGTCGCTCGGTCGTATGGCCGTTTCCGTCGTAGACGCGCTAGAGGCCACGGTCGGCTCTATCTATGAAGGGTCGACCATCGTGGCGTACCGGTCAAACTATGACTTTGCCGGTGATACAAGCGCGTGGACGGGCGCGAGTTCCACTTATGTGGACGGATTTGGCGAAGTGCTGGGCCCGATTGCGGGCAGCGGCGGGTTAGAAAGCGTCACGACAAGCTTTGACATCGGTTCGGAGTCCGAATCCGCCACGCTGACATTCGATTTGCTGGCTTTCGACAGCCTCGATGGCGAAGACGCGGTTTTGTATATTGATGGGGTTGAGGTCGGCCGCATGACCTCGGACCAAGGCTACCTGACGTGGACGCCGGGCGACGTTGAGGGCATTACCCTGAGCGCCACCACCCTATCCGAAGGCCAACACTTGGGCGGCATGCAAAACGACACAAGCCAGAATTGGTGGCGTGACGCCGCCAGCCGGATCACGATTACGGTCGATGATCCCGGTGCCACCCTTGATTTCGGATTTGGCTCCACCGCGAACCAAGACGTCTCTGATGAAAGCTGGGCGATCGACAATTTCATCATCGAATCCACCGTAGCGGCCAGCACCGAACCTCTCGGATAACAGCATTTCGATACATCGATGCGCTTGACCCAAGGTCGCACAGAAATTTTACATCGGAAGCGCATTTTTCTCTTGCAGCCATCCGCCCACGAAAGTAGATCACCCACACGCTAAGTGAGCGGGCGTAGCTCAGGGGTAGAGCATAACCTTGCCAAGGTTAGGGTCGGGCGTTCGAATCGCCTCGCCCGCTCCAATTAGCCGGCCACACACCCCATGTGGCAAACACTCAGGTCGCCTTCGGGCGGCCTTTGTTGTTTCTGGGCCCCTGAAACAGTTGGCCAACCAGCCACAGCCGCCCGCAAATCGTGACACGCCCCTTGGCCCGTCCGAACCACCCGCCTATAGAGACCCCAATGGCAGACGGAGGCCCTATGCGCAGCGCAACCATCACCCGCACCACCGCGGAGACCGACATCACTGTTGAGATCAATCTCGACGGCACTGGTATCTATGACAACCAAACCGGCGTGGGCTTTTTTGACCACATGCTAGATCAACTGTCGCGCCACGCGCTGATCGATATGAAAATCCGCGCAAAGGGTGATTTGCACATCGATGATCACCACACGGTTGAGGACGTAGGCATCGCACTTGGCCAGGCGCTCAGCAAAGCGATGGGCGACAAGCGTGGCATCGTACGCTATGGCGCGTGCCTTTTGCCCATGGATGATGCACTGGTGCGCGCGGCCCTCGATCTGTCAGCCCGTCCGTTTCTGATTTGGAACGTGACCCTGCCGACCCCCAAGATCGGGACATTCGACACCGAATTGGTGCGTGAATTCTTTCAAGCACTGTCCACACACGGCGGCATCACGCTGCACGTGGATCAGTTGCACGGGATCAACAGCCACCACATCGCCGAAGCCGCTTTCAAGGCAGTGGCCCGTGCCCTACGCGATGCGCTGGAAACAGACCCGCGCAAAGCCGATGCCGTGCCCTCAACCAAAGGCGCGCTTTAAACGATGCGCACCGTTCTGATCGATTACGACAGCGGCAATCTGCACTCTGCTGAAAAAGCGTTTCAGCGGATGGCCCAAGAGGTCGACGCAGGTGAAGTCATCGTCTCGGACAAGCCCGAGGATATCGCCCGCGCCGATCGTATTGTTCTGCCAGGCGACGGCGCGTTTCCAGCGTGCCGTGCGGGCCTTCGCAGTTTTGACGGGCTTGAAGACGCCGTCATAGAAGCCGTCACCCGCGACGCAAAACCCTTTATGGGGATTTGCGTGGGCATGCAGATGCTCGCCACTTGGGGGCGTGAGTATGAGGACGTGCAAGGCTTTGACTGGATCGACGGTGAGGTCGTGCGCATCACCCCCTCTGATCCCGCACTGAAAGTTCCGCACATGGGTTGGAACGACCTGATCGTAACGGGTGAACACCCTGTTTTATCAGGCATCAAAACCGGCGATCACGCTTATTTCGTCCATTCCTATCATATGGATGTGACACACCCGGCGGACCGTTTGGCCCACGTGGATTATGGCGGCGATGTTACAGCTATCGTGGGCCGGGACACCGTGATCGGCATGCAATTCCACCCGGAAAAAAGCCAGGAAGCCGGGCTACGGATGATCGCAAACTTTCTGACGTGGCGCCCCTAACGGAGCCGCGTCCAGACCTGCGTGCCGCGCATCAATCCGACGCGACCCTTTACCTCCAGCTGTTCCCCCGACAGCGTCAGGGCGACATTGGAGGTCGTGACGTTCAAGATCGGCACATAGGCCGCGCCACCGCCAAAGGTGCCATTGTCCTGCGGCTTCATATCCCAAAAGAGCATTCGACCAATATTGCGGGTCGTGACTTCAGCCCCTGACGGGTCAAAGGCACGCAGCACGCGCCCGCAGTATCCCGCCCCGCAGGGTGCCACTTCGATGTGAGAGGTCAGATCTTTGCGATCCGGCTGCGTCTGCCAAATCCCGACAATACTGTCCTTGGCATAGGCAGGTGCACTGGCCCAGAGGCCGAAAACACAAGCCAAAACAATACTACGCATAATCCATCTCCCGGGACGATATCATCGTATATTGGGAGAGCGCGGCGCCACACAAGGCGACGCCGAAAAACGGGCTTAAACCCGCGTTTTTCCGCCTAGTTCAACTTGGTCCACGTGCCCCCATCGCGGCAGATCCCAAACACACAGCCCGAGACAGACAGCGTATCGCCGCTGAGTTGCAGCTTAGAGTTATAAGTCTTGCCCCGGTCGGGTGAAAAAACCTTGCCGCGGTATTCACCGTCCCCACGTGGCTTGGTCGCAGAGATAATGTTGGACCCGGTGTGATCCGACGGAATCACTGCGCCTGCACTGTTGAATGATTTCACCAATGTCCCACACAACGCATCGCCACAGGGGGCCACCTCGACATGGCCAAAGTTGCCATTGTCGTCTTTGGCTGTTTGCCATGTCCCCAAAAGCGGCTCGGCGCAGGCCGTGCCTAGCATCAAAAGGCTCGCCGCAGTGGCGGTCAGCATCGTTTTCATTGGTGTCCTCCCTCAGGTTGCACAAACCAAAGCGCACACCGCGACCTGCTGTCCAGTATGACGTACCGGCACTTGCCCTAGCGGCTCCGTTCGGCCAAAAGAAACGCGCAACACACAAGGGCCTCAACCATGATCCTCTATCCAGCGATTGACCTCAAAGACGGCAAAGCCGTGCGCCTCTTGCACGGGGAAATGGACAGCGCCACTGTGTTCAACGACAGCCCCGCTTCACAGGCCGCAGCCTTTGCGGATGCTGGGAGCGAATGGTTACATTTGGTGGATTTGAACGGCGCCTTTGCAGGCACGCCCGTCAATGGCGCCGCCGTTGAGGCGATCTTGGCCGCGACCAACCTGCCCGCACAATTGGGCGGCGGTATCCGCGATATGGCCACCATCGAGATGTGGCTGACCAAGGGTATTGCCCGCGTCATTCTGGGCACCGTTGCTGTAGAAAACCCCGATCTGGTGCGCGAGGCCGCCCGCGCGTTTCCCGGCAAAGTTGCCGTCGGCATTGATGCCCGCAATGGCCGTGTGGCGACCAAGGGCTGGGCCGAGGAAACGGATGTCATGGTCACCGATCTGACCAAATCGTTTGAGGACGCAGGCGTCGCCGCGATCATCTATACCGACATCAACCGTGACGGCGCGATGCAAGGCCCCAATGTTGAGGCGACCGCAGCCCTCGCGCAGGCGACGCAGATTCCAGTCATCGCCAGTGGCGGGGTCTCTTCGCTAGAGGACTTGATCGCTTTGCGCGACACCGGCGTGATCTCGGGCGCAATTTCGGGCCGCGCGCTATATGACGGGGCCCTTGACCTATCCGCCGCCCTCAAAGCACTGGCCTAAGGTGCAGAATTACAGTGGGTCGCGGCGATACGCGGCCCATTTGCCCCTACCCTTGCGCGCCAATCTTGCCTAGTAGATGAGGCATCACGACCACGAGGAGGGCATCCGCAATGCTCAAAACCCGCATTATTCCCTGTTTGGACGTGGCCGAAGGGCGCACGGTCAAAGGCGTTAACTTCGTCGATTTGATCGACGCAGGAGACCCGGTGGAACAGGCGCGTGCATATGATGCCGCCGGCGCGGATGAGCTGTGCTTTCTTGATATTCGGGCCACACATGAAAACCGTGGCACGATGTATGATCTGGCCACCCGCACGGCCGAGCAATGCTTTATGCCACTGACGATTGGCGGCGGGGTGCGCACCGTCGAGGACGTGCGCAATCTGCTGTTGGCGGGGGCCGATAAGGTTAGCTTCAATTCAGCAGCCGTGGCCGACCCCGATTGCATCGCCCGCGCCGCCGACAAGTTCGGCAGCCAATGCATTGTCTGCGCCATCGACGCCAAAACCGTAGCCCCCGGCAAGTGGGAGATTTTCACCCACGGTGGGCGCAAATCCACTGGCATTGATGCCGTTGAATTTGCTAAAACCATAGCCGCCAAAGGCGCAGGCGAAATCCTTCTGACCTCGATGGATCGGGATGGAACGCGGGCAGGTTTTAACCTGCCACTGACCCGAGCGATCAGTGACGCAGTATCTGTGCCCGTAATCGCCAGCGGCGGTGTCGGCACGTTGGACCACCTTGTTGAGGGCGTGACCCAAGGCGGGGCCAGCGCGGTTCTTGCCGCGTCGATTTTCCACTTTGGCGACTACACCATCCGCGAAGCCAAAGAACACATGGCTGCCGCGGGCATCCCAATGAGGCTGAATTGATGCATACTATCGACACGCTTGCCGCCACTATCGCTGCCCGTGCCAGCGCGGAACCAGACAGCTCTTGGACCGCCAAGTTGCTGGCCAAGGGTCCCGAGAAATGTGCCGAAAAGTTCGGAGAGGAAGCGATTGAAGCCGTGATTGAGGCCGTAAAAGGCGACAAAACGGCCCTGACGTCGGAGGCCGCGGATGTTCTGTTTCATCTGCTGGTGATGCTGCAATCGCGTGGCGTGACACTGGGCGATGTCTGCGCTGAGCTGGACCGGCGCGCTGGCACGTCCGGCATCGCCGAAAAGGCCGCGCGCTAAGCCGTTAGCCAAACAGGATCAGGGCCAGAACGCTGGCGCAGATCAATGCGATACCAGCGTATTCGCGCGGTGTGCTCCGCTCAGAAAAGACAAAATAACTGATGATCATGGAAAAAATCAGCTCCACCTGCCCCACCGCATTGACGTAGGCCGCCGATTGCAGCGTGTAAGCCGTGAACCAGCCCATCGATCCCAGCATAGAGGCCACGGCGACCATAGCTGTCAGGCGCCACCGCACGAAAACTGCGCGCAACTGATCCTGCTCACGCCAAAGCATCCACCCCAACAAAATCACTGTCTGAAATGCCGTGGCGCAGGCAAGTGTGATGCTTGCGCGGATCAGCGGATCATCCGACGTCACCGCCAGTGACGCCCCGCGATACGCAGGACCCGAGATTGAGAAAATCACCCCCGAAGCAAGGCCAATTAGACTTGCGCGGCTGATCAGGTCACGCCACGTGAATCGCGCGGCCTGCCCCGACAACGCAAGCACGCCACAGAACCCAAGCGCGATGGCGGCAATACCATAAGCCGACACGCTATCGCCCAGGATGAGGTAGCCCGAGAGAACAGTCAGCATCACCTCAGTCTTTTTGAAAGTCATGCCCACAGCGAAATTGCGATGTGAGAACAAGATCACAACTGCAACCGTGCCCAAGATCTGCGACAGCCCACCCACCGCGACATAGCCCCAATACCCAGGCCCCAGCGCCGGCAGACCCCCGGTTTGGGCGTTGGAGTAAAGAAACGCGCCGAAGCCGACCACAGGCGCGGCATAGACGAACCGAGAAAATGTTGCGGCAGCCGTGCTAAGCCCTGCATCTTTGACCTGCTTTTGCAGCATAAATCGCAGCGACTGCACAAAGGCCGCAAAGACGGCAGCGTATATCCACAGATATTCCATAGCGCTTCTTCGCACGCGCGCAGGGGATGCACCAGCGGCCGGAAGGCCCTGCTTCGGCGACGACATTGAGCGCCACGCACCGTTTCCAAATAGTTAACAGTTTGTTTGCGCAATCGATGTATGTTCGGAGGAATGCGAACAATAGAAGAGCGTTAACCTCATTTTAGCCGACTTCAGGGCTTAAATGAGGCGACAACGTGAAAAGGCCCATGATGATCAGCACACGATACAAGGCGCTCTCTTGGTTCAATAGTTTAACCCAGAGTTCGATGCCAGTGGACAGCATCGTAATGATGTCCGGCCTATTGGGCCTTGGGCTGATCGTGCTTGGGGCGGCTGCAAATAACATGGATACCTTGGCGGGCGCCGCGGATGTGCGCACTCGGCTAGCGGTACTAAGCCCTGACTATGATGCCAGCGCCTGCCCTTCGGGCTGGATCGAGAGCCATTCCGCCCACACGGGCTTGAGCCAAGATGATCTTCGGGCTTGGTTTGCGCAAAAAGACCAAACTACAGATAGCGCTACGATCTTGGCAGTTTTGTCCGCACACGCACAAGCGCCCCACGACTTTCGCTACAGGGCGCCCATGCGCTTGGCAGAGTTGCAGATTTTGATGTGTTTGGCCGAGCGGCGGGAGCTACCTCTCCCAGCCCACTCTTGACCTTTTGCGCTTACCCTCGGCTGGAGCCGAAGATCAGCGTCAGAATGTTTTGATTGGTTTGGCGATCGCTTTTGATCGTGATCAGTTCGTCTTGCGCGTCCTGCGCGACGGTGACCGACGGAACGGCCAGAGGCGTGAGGAGCGAAAGCACAACAACTGCGCGGGTTAGAAAACGTGTCATGTTATGTCCTTTCGTCGGTCTGGAAAAAACTTCACGCCAGTGACAGACCATTCAGGGGCGTGCGGGCGGGCCGTAGTGTGTGCGAAGCCCGTCCATTGTGTGTGGTGAAACCCGTCATTTCGGCTTTCATGAAAAGGTATATGCACCCCTGCCGCCTCTCATTCAATGAACGTAAGCGTGAGAATTAGGCAAAATGGGTGCGGGTTTGCACACACAGAGGCAGCCTATGCACCAAGCTCCCAAATCCGTGAAATATGCTCACCCAAGCGTGAGGAAAATGCCGCAACAAGACGATTGCGCCATCAGGGCGCCTAGAAACGACGCGCTTGATCACAATACGTGACAGCTAAGGCGAAAGCGCACATTCTACATTGATCTTAAGGTGTTTTTCGCCGTTTCTGAGAACCAGAAATTATATAAAGGCCGCTCCCATGCGGATGCTTATTTCTTTTGCCGCCCTGTTCCTGTCGGTGCTGCTTTTGCAAATCTCATCGGGTGGGGTGGGCCCGCTAGACGCGCTTTCAGGGCTAGAGCTGGGGTTTTCCACTGCTGCGGTTGGTGCACTAGGCTCTGCGCATTTCGTCGGCTTTTTCGTCGGATGTTGGTGGGCGCCGCGGCTTTTGGGATCGGTGGGACATAGTCGGGCATTCGCGGCCTTTACTGCGTTGGGCGCAATCGGACTGTTGGCGCACATGGTCTGGGTCGATCCATTTTTCTGGAGCATCTTGCGCGTCGGAACCGGATTGTGCGTAGCAGGCTGCTACACGGTAATCGAAAGCTGGTTGCAGGCCAAAGTCACGAATGAGACGCGTGGCCGCGCGATGGGCACATACCGGATCATTGATCTATCGGGGTCGATCCTTGCGCAATTGATGATCGGCGTGCTCGAACCAGCGTCCTACCTGTCCTACAATGTGCTGGCTATTCTGTGCTGCGCGGCTCTGTTGCCGATCACACTCACCCGCACGCCACAGCCCGAAACGCCCAGCGCGCCTCGGCTGCGGCCCCGACTGGCGCTGTCCTTGTCACCACTGGCAGTGGCGGGTGTGGTTGTGGCTGGCGTGTCCTCTGCGGCCTTTCGGATGGTGGGTCCGATCTACGGCCAAGAGGTCGGCCTGCGTGCAGATCAGATCGCATATTTCCTTGCGGCCTTCGTGTTGGGGGGCGCTTTGGCGCAATACCCTGTGGGTTGGCTTGCAGACAAATATGACCGACGCTGGGTGTTAATTTGGCTATCAATCGCATCGGCGCTGGCATGCGGGATAACGGCTGCGACATCGGATCAAGGCACCGTGGTGGTGATGCTGGTCGCAGGCCTTTTCGGGTTCACGACCTTTCCGATCTATTCGGTTGCAGCCGCACACGCCCACGACTTTGCAACTTCTGACACGCGGGTCGAACTATCCGCGGCCCTTATGTTTTGGTTCGCGGTTGGGGCCATCGCCTCACCCGTCGTATCATCGCAGCTATTGGCAGCCTATGGCCCGGCGTCCCTCTTTCTGCTCATTGCGGTGGCGCATGTCTTGCTCGCGGTGGTTGGGATTGTCAGGATGCGCGCCCGGCCAACGGTTGAAGAAAAAACCGCCTATATCTACGCCCCCCGCACCACGTTCACGATTGGCCGGCTTTTGTCGCGCAAACGCTAACGTTCCACATAACATCGCACACCTAAGGCCGCATTGGGTGGACGCCTGCCCGGGCTTGGACTAAGCAAAAGCCCGACACCTGCGGAGAGACCATGGCGCGTATTTTGATCACATCGGCGATCCCCTACATCAACGGGATCAAACACCTTGGCAATCTTGTGGGCAGCCAGCTGCCTGCGGACCTTTATGCGCGCTACATGCGCCAGCGGGGCCATGAGGTCATGTTTATCTGTGCCACTGACGAACACGGCACCCCAGCTGAACTGGCCGCGACCAAAGCAGGCAAGCCGGTTGAGGCATTCTGCGCCGAAATGCATGCCGTCCAATCCGAGATCGCCGACGGCTTTCGGTTGTCGTTCGACCATTTTGGCCGCTCATCCTCGACCCAGAACCATACTTTGACGCAATACTTTGCGGGCAAGTTAGCTGATAACGGCTACATCCAAGAAATCAGCGAAAAGCAGGTTTACTCTAATGCCGACGGCCGCTTTTTGCCCGATCGTTATATTGAGGGCACCTGCCCCAACTGCGGTTACGACAAAGCCCGCGGCGACCAATGCGAAAACTGCACCAAGCAGTTGGACCCCACAGACCTTATTGACCCACGCTCTGCCGTATCCGGCAGCACAGACCTAGAGGTGCGCGAAACCAAGCACCTTTATCTGCGCCAATCCCAGCTTAAGGATCGGTTGGATGACTGGATCAACAGTAAAATCTTTTCGATACGGGACGTCGAAAACGACTCAAATCAAAATCCAGCCCTACCCTATCGGAACGGAATTCGTCAGGAAAACTACGACCCTCTTCAACATTGGCCGGTTCTGACCACTTCCATCGCCAAGAAATGGCTGCACGATGGCGACGGCCTGCGCGACCGCGGTATTACCCGCGACCTGAACTGGGGCGTACCCGTCAAACGCGGTACCGACGAATGGCCCGGGATGGAGGGCAAAGTCTTTTACGTTTGGTTCGACGCGCCCATCGAATACATCGCAGGGACCGCCGAATGGGCCGAGGCGCAGGGTCTGGATGACAGTGCTTGGCGCCGCTGGTGGCGGACCGATGAGGGCGCAGATGACGTGCGCTATGTCCAGTTTATGGGCAAAGACAACGTGCCGTTCCACACGCTCAGTTTTCCCGCGACGATCATGGGTTCGGGTGAACAGTGGAAGCTTGTCGACTACATCAAGTCGTTCAATTACCTCAACTACGATGGCGGACAGTTCAGCACCTCGCAGGGGCGGGGTGTGTTCATGGATCAGGCGCTCTCGATCTTGCCGGCCGACTATTGGCGGTGGTGGCTGCTATCCCATGCCCCCGAAAACTCCGATGCAGAGTTCACATGGGAAAACTTCCAATCCAGCGTGAACAAGGACTTGGCAGATGTGCTGGGCAACCTTGTGAGCCGCGTGACCAAGTTCTGCCGGTCCAAGTTTGGCGAAGTGGTGCCAGAAGGCGGCGTATGGGCAGAGCGTGAGGCGGCATTGATCGCGACGCTCACGGCCAAGACGCGCGCCTATGAGGGCTTCATGGACGCCATGGAGGTCCGCAAGGCCGCAGCCGAGTTGCGCTCAATCTGGGTGGCAGGGAATGAGTACCTGCAAGAGGCTGCACCGTGGTCTGCGTTCAAGACGGACCCTGAACTGGCGGCGGCACAAATCCGGCTCGCTCTGAACCTGATCCGCGTCTACGCGGTCCTATCACGCCCCTTCATCCCCGATGCCTCGGCCGCGATGTTGGCCGCAATGGGGACCGAAGACGACAACTGGCCCGACGATATGACGGCCGCGCTCTCGGTGCTGCCTGCGGGCCATGCCTTTGCCGTGCCAGAAGTGTTATTTGCCAAGATCACGGACGAGCAGCGCGAAGAGTGGCAAGAGCGTTTTTCGGGCACACGCGATTGACCCTATCAAGCCCGCTTACACGGCGGGCTTGACCTAAGCGGCCTGAGACGCACCATTAGGGGCATGAAACATGCCTTAATGATCCTCAGTCTGAGTATTGCCGCTCTGCCCGCATTTGCAGAGACCTGCCCCGAGGCTCCGCCAATTGCAGCGGATATGGACCGACTCGTGGCACAAGTGCAGCGTGCACCGGACGAAATGGCTGCGCGCGCACTGTCTGCTGAAATGTGGAAACTGTGGCTGCAAGCCCCGGATGAATACAGTCAAAACCTACTGGATAGTGCAATGGCGCGTCGCAACGTGGCGGATTATACCGCCGCTGAAGCCGCGTTGACCTCACTTGTGCAATATTGTCCGTTCTACGCTGAGGGCTGGAATCAGCGGGCGTTTGTTCGGTTTCTTCAATCCAACTGGGACGGAGCGTTGAGCGACCTTGATCAAGCGCTCAAATACAACCCACGCCATACAGGCGCGCTGACCGGCAAGGCACTGACGTTAATCAACGCAGGCCGCGACGACGAGGCCCAACCCGTGCTGCGAGAAGCGTTAGAACTGAACCCATGGCTGGCTGAACGTGCGCTTTTGCGCGGCGAAGACTTATAGCGACTTGCACTCGGCCCAATGCCCCGGCAAAAGGTTCCTGTGTGCGGGCGTGGTGGAACGGTAGACACATGGGACTTAAAATCCCTGGGGCGAGAGCCCGTGCGGGTTCAAATCCCGCCGCCCGTACCAACCTGACTTCTCTGCTAGATCGCAGCAAGTTCCGCGCGTTCTAGACCTTTCCGAAAATCCCACCAAGCGCATCTAGATCAAGGTTATCGGCCATATGGTCCGCAAGCGCATCCAGCGTTGCCTCGACCTGCGCGCCGTAATCCATCTGGGTAGTTTGCGCGCCCAAGCCCGCCAAAAACGCCGTTCGAAATGCATCAGCCTCAAACAGACCGTGCAAGTAACAGCCGCGCACCCTGCCCGTTTCACTGACCGCACCCACGGGTTGCCCATGCAATTTGAGCCAACCGCGCGCCATGTCGGGACCAGAGGTTTCACCAATGTGGATCTCATATCCGGTCAAATCAGCCCCACTGTCGGGATGATGCGCCTGCACCCGCGCCAAGTGTTTGTGCGGGGTCATGATCGTTTCGATATCGAGGTGACCAAGGCCCGCCACATCGCTGGGCGCGCCCTCAATCCCGTCAGGGTCTGCGATCCTGCGCCCCAGCATTTGGTAACCGCCGCAGATGCCCAGCACATGCCCACCGCGTCGGATATGTGCATGCAAATCCACATCCCAGCCCTGCGCCCGAAAATGCGCGAGATCAGCGATCGTGGATTTTGATCCGGGGATCAGCACCAAATTAGCGTCCGCAGGCAAGGGACGACCCGCTGTCACAATCTCGACCGAGACGTTCGGATCCACCGAAAGCGGATCAAGATCATCGAAGTTCGCGATGCGATTCAATCGCGGTACCGCAACTTTGAACCCGCCGGTACGAGACGACCGGATATCCATGATATCCTCTGCCGGCAGCTTCCAAGCATCAGAAAACCACGGCAACACCCCGATTGAGGCCCAATCGGTACGGTTCACAATCTCGGTCAGCCCATCATCAAATAGGCTAACATCGCCGCGGAACTTGTTGATCAGAAACCCTTTGATCCGCGCCGCGTCCTCTGGCGGCAGGATGTTTTGTGTGCCCACAAGCTGGGCGATGACGCCGCCACGATCAATGTCACCAGCGAGGATGACGGGAATGTTCACAGCCTCTGCAAACCCCATGTTTGCAATGTCACCGGCGCGCAGGTTGATCTCAGCCGGGCTGCCCGCCCCCTCAACAATAATCAGGTCTGCCTCTGCCGCGAGACGATGAAAGCTTTCGACACAAGCCGCGAGCAAGTCCGGCTTAACCTTTGCATAATCGCGCGCCTTTAACGTGGCAAAGCGTTTGCCCTGTACGATGACTTGCGCGCCGACATCCGTTTCCGGCTTAAGCAACACTGGGTTCATATCAATGCGCGGAGCAACGCCTGCAGCCCATGCCTGAAGCGCTTGGGCGCGGCCAATCTCGCCCCCGTCTTCGGTTACAGCCGCGTTGTTAGACATGTTCTGCGGCTTGAACGGGCGCACACGCAGCCCTTTGCGCGCATAGTGCCGGCACAAGCCCGCAACCAACATGGATTTTCCCACGTTGGACCCTGCACCCTGGATCATGATCGCTTTGGCCATGGTCTCTCCCTTTGGGGCCGTTGTGCCTTGTGCCACCGGGCAGAGCCATAGGTTTTGTGGCTTCAACGCGGAAATTTTTGCACCTTGAACAACAAAGGCCCTGCCCCCGCGCGCGTGATGGCGTTGACGCCGGATACCACTTTGTATCTGCTGATAGACGCCCCAGAACCTAGGACCCACCATGATCCCCATTCGCGACCATAATCCCTCTAGGCGGGTGCCCTACGTGACCTACGCCCTACTGGCGGCCAACATCATCATCTTTTTGACGTATGGGTTTGAGCCGAACGGCCGCGCGGCTGCGATGGTCTTTGGTAGCTTTGGCGCAGTCCCCATCGAGATCGCCCAAGGGTTTGAATTACACACCCTCGTGACGTCAATGTTCCTGCATGGGGGCTGGATGCATCTGGCTGGAAACATGCTGTTCTTGTACATCTTTGGCGACAACATGGAGGACCAACTGGGCCACATACCCTTTGCTGGATTTTACGCGATTGGCGGGGTGGTGGCGACGCTGGCCCACATTGCCGTGGACCCGTTCAGCCGCATCCCGTTAGTTGGGGCCTCGGGCGCGATTGCTGCTGTTATGGGGGGCTACTTACTGCTGTTTCCCAAAGCGCGGATCGACATCTTTGTGTTTTTCGTGATCATCATCCGGATCATCCCAGTGCCCGCGTGGATGGTTCTGGCGATCTGGTTCGGGCTGCAATTGTTCAACGGCGTATCAGCCGGCAGCACGAGCGCCGTGGCCTATTGGGCGCATGCGGGCGGTTTTATTGCGGGGTTTGTCATGACATTGCCGTGGTGGATTGCCCGAGGCGGGCCGCAGTTTTGGCGGCGCACTCAAATGCATCCACCCCACCCAGAAACGCATTATACCAGATCGCACATTCCGCGTACGGGTCGGCGCAACACAGGCCCTTGGGGGCCAAAGCGATGAGGGATTATGCCGAGCGCTAGGCGCGCTCGGTGTATTCCATCGTCTCAGTATTGACGACAATGCTTTCATCTTGAGCCACAAACGGGGGCACCATGACACGCACCCCGTTGTCGAGGATCGCGGGCTTAAAGCTGTTGGCGGCAGTTTGACCTTTGACCACTGGCTCGGTCTCAACGATCTTGCAGATCACCTTTTGCGGCAGCGAGGCGCTGAGCGCTTCGGCGTCGTAGTATTCGATCACAGCGGTCATGCCATCCTGCAAGAATGGGCGCCGTTCTCCCAAAATGTCTGCGGGTAGTTCGATCTGCTCGTAGGTCTCAAGATCCATGAACACCAACATGCCATCAGTCTCATAGAGGAACTGTTGATCTTTTTGCTCAAGACGTACTTTTTCGATCTTATCCGCTGAGCGAAATCGTTCATTCAACTTGGAGCCGTTGCGAAGGTTCTTCATCTCGACTTGTGCGTAGGCACCGCCCTTTCCGGGCTTCACGTGGTCGACCTTCACAGCCACCCAGAGGTGAGCATTATGCTCCAACACGTTTCCGGGGCGGATTTCATTTCCGTTAATTTTAGGCATTGGGCAAAACCATGGCAAAAGGTTGAACAGATCTTGCGCATGCCTATATCTGGTGGACCAGTGGAGGGCAAGCCAACGATATGCAGCAAAAGGTTGACTCGACCTATGCATATAGTGCATCTCAGACATTCGAAGTTCGCATACCCGAATCGTCGTAAAATCGTCATATTGGGCGGCACCCCGCAAATGCAAGAGCAATAAAACAGGACGGCCTATGATGGATTTCGTTGACGGAACAGCTTTCAACTTTGAGCAGGGACAACGGTCTCGCAAGCTGTTTGCCGCAGTAGTTTTGGCCGCCTTGGATGATGCTATCGCTGATGACAAAAAGTACGGCAATGGCCCTGAACAAATCGCGCGTTGGGCCCGCTCGCGTGATGGCCGTGAAGTCCTGTCGTGCGCAGGAATTGACCCCAATGAACGTGTTGTCTCCGGCCTGATGGATTTTGTCGGTCGTGGTGTGCGGACCTCTGTCGCGCTGTCGCGCGAAGAGAGTGAGCGTCGCAACGCCGCCGCTGAGGCAGAAGCTGCTTAAGCAACCTAGATACAACAAAAAAACGCCGCGCAGATCAATCTACGCGGCGTTTTTTTATGCCTGAGAAAACCGCTCAGGCTAAAAACCAGAGGCTAGTCGAGATCTTCGCTCGACAGTATTTGACGGATTTCGCGGCGCACCAATTTGCGAACATTGCGAGTGATACGTTCGCCCAGCTGCCCGGCGAATTCCTCGCGCACGACCTCTGCGATAATCTCGCGCAAGGTTTCCTCATCCAACACGTCATCGCCATCTTGCGGCTTAGGCTCAGCGGCACGCTGAACCTTGTCCTGTGGGAACGGAATGGCAGAAGGCAGAGCGTGAGGGGCTTCAGGCGCGGTGGTTGGCAAGTCTTGTAAGACAGAATCGTCAGCCGCATCAAGCGTCGCCACATCCATGTCTGACGGGCTCAGCCGCGCGACGGTCTCAAAGGGCTCGTCCATCGAGGCTTCATCAAATGCGACCTCGACCATAGGCGCCTCAGAGACTGCCGTATCGCCCTCTTTGGCTGACAGATCACTTTGAACCGGCACCTCATCACCCTCAGACTGCTCTGAAGTGTCGTGGCCAACAGTATTTGTGTCAGCGGGCGCAGCAAAGGCGCGCTCAAGGGCCGGATCAAGAGCAGGCATTGTATCTGCTCGGCTGTCTCCCGCCACCGGGGTCATTAAGACATCTGCATCAGGTGCATCCTCAAGGGATGCTTCGTCCATCTCATCCAAAGCCTGCTCAGGCTGCCCCAGCACCCGAATAGTTTG
This sequence comes from Thalassobacter sp., assembly GCF_982993085.1. Lineage (NCBI taxonomy): Bacteria > Pseudomonadati > Pseudomonadota > Alphaproteobacteria > Rhodobacterales > Roseobacteraceae > Thalassobacter > Thalassobacter sp. Next base: position 35,935 of record NZ_CEZFMW010000017.1, read on the forward strand.
ATACGGGTCTTCGGGCTCCGTCACCCGCAATTGCGGCGTCAAAACCAGCTTATCGGGGCGCTGTCCTGCCATAGGAGGTCGCGGCACGTGCGCGCCCTCATCACTCACCAAACGACGAATGGAGGACAATACGTCCTCAATGTTCTGCTTGTTGGTCTGCTCGGCCATGCGTGCCCTCTCCCGTGACTTGGTGCACAGTTTACGAGGTTAACCTATCACAGCCACATACGCATGGGCAGCCCCTGAGCATCGGCAATTTTCCTCGAATACAAGCTATCGGCTATTTACGGTTCAATATCCGATCGAGGCGCGCGCCCTGCTCGGATCGAACAAGCCCCGATGGCGTTGCGGTTATCGCGTTATAATAGTTGGTTACATCGTACCGCTCAACGTCCAGCCCCAGATGCTCAGTCGACAAAAGACCAAGGGATTGAAGAACGCTGTACACCGCTAAATAGGCGCTTGTTTGCGCATTTAGAACGGCGTTGCGTGCATCCAGCAACTCTTGTTCAGCATCAAGAACATCAAGCGTGGTCCGCGCACCAAGACGGGCTTCTTCACGCACGCCCTCAAACGCCAATTGCGATGCCCGAACCTGCTGTTGCGTGGCCGTTACCTGCGCACGCGCGACCTGTAGCTGCGCCCACGACCGCTTTACGCCATCGGATACGATACGGCCCTCTTGGGCCAAGCCAAAGCGCGACGCCTCAAGCGCTGCCTGCGTCTGACGGATCAGAGAATTCAGCGTACCACCATCATAAAACGTCCGAGAATACCGCAGCCCGACCGTCCCGCTTGAGGTTTCATCCCCATTGCGTGCGCCTGTGCTGACACTGCCCGTCACGCCGACGGTCCCAAAGGTGTTGCGCTGAGCGGCCGCCGAAAGCAATTCGTTTGATTTAACCGTATGTTGCTGGGCCAGCAGCGATGGCGCGGTACGCATTGCAATCGCCTCAGCTGCTTGCACGGTAGCAGGCAGCGCAGGCGGTGACGGAGGCGTCAGCAAAGCATGCGGCGCACGACCAATAGTCAGAATGTAGTTGGACCGCTGGATTTCAACATCGCCCTGCGCGCTTGCCAATCCAGAGCGCGCCTGCGCAAGCCGCGCACGCGCCAACTCAACATCCGTTCGGGTAACTTCACCGACCTCGAAACGATCCTCAGCGGCGCGCAACTCCTGTGTGATCAGGCGCAGATTGCTTTCGCGCAAGGCTACGGCCTCGATCGCGGAGCGAAGCTGTAAAAACGCCTGAACCGCATTGAACAGGATCTGTTGTTCAACACTGGCTAGGTTTTGACGCGCAGCGAGAACCAACTCCTTGGTCGACTCCAAACGCACGGACCGCGAGCCGGCGTCCCAAACGGTCCAATCGGCATTGACCCCGATCGATGTCGTAAACGAATCCGTAGGGCCATCGACCCCGTTTTGGCTGAGTGACGCGAAATAGGACAACACCGGCTGAAAACGCGCCTGTGCCTGCGCCACGCTTTCATCTGTTGAGCGCAGCAAAAACCGCTGCTGCTGAACCAGATCGGAATTGTTGTAGGCAAACACCAACGCATCCGCGAGCGAATGCGCCTTGGCTGCTATGGGTGCCACGCTCATCCCCGCTACAAGCGTGAATGCCGCGAACCCGCGCACCGTTTTTTCTATTGAAAACATTGCCCTGCCTTTCTGGTTTTGCCGCAGACCCGGCCCCAGAATGGGATCAGAGCGCGAAGCCTTTTTCAAGTGTAAAGCCGGGCAGAACAGGCATCGTCGTATTAAATGCCATGCGCCAGCTGATCCGACCGTTCGATTTGTGGCCAATTTTACACGCACCCAGAGCGCCTTCAACAAACACGGCCGCGATCCGACCGCCCTCTTTGAGCTGATCTTCGATCGCTGAAGGAATAGTCTCAACTCCACCCTCAATCACAATAACGTCGTATGGGCCCGCTTTGGGTGCACCCTCTGCCAGCGGCGCGTGCAGAACTGCGACATTATCGATGCCCTTTTCGCCAAGCGTAGCTTCGGCGTCACGTGCCATGTCGCTGTCTTCCTCAACCGCCACTACTGCGTCAACCATCCGCGCCAACACGGCCGCTGAATAGCCCAACCCACAGCCCAGATCGAGCACCAACTCATCCCGCTCCAAATCAAGCGCGTCGAGCATTTTCGCAAAGCCGCGTGCATCTGCCAACACACGGCCAGGGGTCAGCGCAATCGGCTCATCCATATAAGCAACAGGAGCCTTGTCCGCTGGCACAAAAGCTTCCCGCTCAATCGCAAGCAGCGCCTCGATTATCGGAAACTTGGTCACATCCGAGGGGCGAACTTGGGTGTCCACCATCATGGTGCGCAGAGCAGTCGTGTCGGTCATTATCTTATCTCGCCGGTCTCGAAAGGTCAGATCGTCTTGTCATAGCAGCCAAACTAGCGCAACTGGAAGCCGAATGTGCTCCCTGCGGCCATGAGCCATCCTGCCCAAGAACGCACCTTCGCCAAGATCGTAAAAAGGACCCTTGAAGCCAGTCCCGGGCAAGGGTAATGAACACACAGTTGCTCGGGCAACTTATCGGCGCGGCTACACCACAGCGCCGAAGCGAGGCGAGTTGGCGGAGTGGTGACGCAGCGGATT
>NZ_CEZFMW010000018.1:0-36303 GCF_982993085.1 Thalassobacter sp.
ACACCGCCCTTCGGATTGAAGCACGCTGGTTCACCAATGTGCTGATGAACCCCTCGTCCTCTGCGATGATCCGGTCACTCTTTATCAACAAAGAGGCGCTGGAAAAGGGCGCGGTCCGCCCAGAGGTAGAGGACCAAAAGGTTCGCAAAATAGGCGTGATCGGTGCCGGCATGATGGGGGCCGGCATCGCGCTAGTGTCTGCGCAGGCTGGCATCGACGTCGTGCTGATTGATGCTGCCCAAGACGCCGCCGACCGTGGCAAGGCCTACAGCGAAGCCTACCTCGACAAGGGCATGAAGCGCGGCAAAGTCACGGCTGAGAAAAAGGCCTCCGTGCTGGCTCAAATCACCGCGACAACGGATTACACCGCACTTGCAGGCTGCGATCTAGTGGTCGAAGCCGTGTTTGAGGACCCAACCGTCAAGGCCGAGGTCACCGCCAAGGTCGAGGCCGCAGTTGGGCCCGATTGCATCTTTGCAACCAACACCTCAACTCTGCCGATCAGTCAGTTGGCCAAGGCCAGCGGCGCGCCCGAACAGTTTATCGGCATCCACTTTTTCTCTCCTGTAGAAAAGATGCTGTTGGTGGAGATCATCAAAGGCAAAGCCACGGGCGACCGCGCCGTAGCCAAAGCGCTCGACTATGTGCGCCAAATCCGTAAGACCCCGATCGTTGTGAACGATGCACGGTTCTTTTATGCCAACCGCTGCATCATCCCCTACATCAACGAGGGCCTGCGAATGGTCGCCGAGGGCGTCGCCCCTGCCCTGATTGAAAACGCAGCCAAACTGGTTGGCATGCCATTGGGGCCCCTGCAATTGGTAGACGAAACCTCAATTGATTTGGGCGTAAAGATCGCCAAAGCGACCCGGGCCGCGATGGGCGATTCCTATCCCGACGGAGCCGTTGATGAGGTCCTCTTCTGGATGGCAGATGGGGGCCGCTTGGGCCGCAAATCCAACGCGGGCTTCTACAGCTACGACGACAAGGGCAAGCGCGGCGCGCTGTGGGAAGGGCTTGGCCCGAAATTTCCCCTCGCAGAGACACAACCCGATGTGACCGAGGTTCAGCACCGCCTGTTGTTCGCCCAAGTCCTAGAGGCCGTACGCGCACTAGAGGACGGCGTCCTTATGGACATCCGCGAGGGCGATGTCGGCGCGATCCTAGGCTGGGGCTTTGCACCTTGGTCAGGGGGGCCGTTCTCATGGCTTGATATAGTCGGCACGCCTTGGGCCGCAGAAACCTGTGATCGTCTGACCGAAACCTATGGTCCCCGTTTCACAACACCTACCCTGCTGCAAGAAATGGCCAACAAGGGCCAAAGTTTTTACCACCGCTTTGGTGGCGAAAAATCCGCAGCCTAGGCGGCACACGATGATGGCGGGACGCGTGACTGCGCTCCGCCACACTCATTTATTCGAGGGCACGACCTGCGGGTTGGCCCCAGCATCAGATGCGGTTTGGCTGCGCAGCGCGATAATCACGCCCCCCCCCGCGATCATCGCAATCCCGATCAGCCCGACCCAGCCCAATACCTCGCCCCAAACAAGCCACCCGAACAGAGCCGAAAACCCTAAAAGAGCGTATTCAAACACGCCCACATAAGACGCCTCGGCCAACTGGTAGGCCCGCGTCAGGAACATCACCGCGACCAGCGATCCTGCTGCCTGCACCCACAACCAGAACCACACCTCAGCCGTGGGCCAGACCCAGCCGCGCCTCACAAAGCCATCCGCGCCCGCCGGGGCCTCGGGACCGACAAAGCCCACGATGATCACACCTGCCAAGCCCCACAGCCACATCGCGGTAAACCCCGCGAGCGTCATCTCTAGGCTGCCTTCCTCGGGGCACCATTCCCGCGTAGAAATCATCGCGATCGCATAGAATGCCCCCGCCAGAACCGGCACAAAGGTCAGCGGCCCCATAGTCGCGGGATCGGGCGATAGTACGGCCAAAATACCCACAAATCCCAACCCAACGGCCAGCACCCGCCAAACCCCAATGCGCAGGCCGAAAAACACCACGGAAAAGATCAGAACCCAGATAGGCGACGTGAACAGCCCCGCTGCCGCCTGCGCCACCGGCATAAACGCCAAGGCCCCAAAATAGATCATCATCGCGGAGGACAAAAACACCGACCGAAATATCATTCCGCGCCATGAAACCACCCGCAATGGTGTGCCCTGCCAAAGGACATAAGCCAATGCCAGCCCCCACATCATCACTGACCGGATCAGGTGAAATGTCCACAAGCTGCTGTCGGCTGCAATCACGCGCAGAAATTGGTCGATCACGGAAATAATCGCCATCCCGGTCAAGATTGCACCTGCCGCTGCGAGGGGTCTGTTTTGCATGAAGGCTCTTTCCATTTGCGCGTCTCACGATCACTATGGCCAGCGAATAACCAGACGCAAGGGAGGGCGCACTATGGGCTGGATGAAAGACGAAACAGGTCTTGAGAAATGCGGCGCAAATCATGTGGCTTTGACGCCCTTGTCGCACCTGAACCGAGCCGCTCAGATCTGGCCCGAGCGGGAGGCCATTGTGTATGGCAACATCTCCCGCACCTATGCCGAATATCATGCTCGTGTGAGCCGTTTGGCCTCGGCCCTGACGTGCGCAGGTGTTGAGCCTGGCGATGTGGTTGCCACACTGCTGCCCAACCTGCCCGCACAGGCCGAAGCGCATTTTGGTGTGCCCGCCTGCGGCGCCGTGTTGAACACGATCAACACCCGGCTAGAGGTCGACACCGTCGCCTATATCTTTGACCACGGTGAAGCCAAGGTCGTTCTGGTGGACCCGCAATTTTTGCCCGTGGCCGCCGCCGCATGCGAACAAATGGAGGGCACACCCCCGCGCTTGATCGAGGTTGCTGATGACGTGGCCGGTGTGCACGCAAGCGGTTTGCACACGACCTACGAAGACTTCCTGCAAACCGGTGATCCGGATGCGCCATGGCTGATGCCCAGCGATGAGTGGGAGAGCATCGCGCTCAACTACACCTCGGGCACGACGGGGCGGCCCAAGGGCGTCGTCTATCACCACCGAGGCGCTTATCTCATGACGATGGGCACCGTGATCTCGTGGCGAATGACCCTGCACCCAAGATTTTTGGCGATCGTGCCGCTGTTTCACTGCAACGGCTGGTGCCACACGTGGATGATGCCTGTTCTGGGCGGCACCGTACATTGCTGCCGCGACATCACCGCCGAGGCGATCTATGATGCCATCGCCAGCGGCGTGACCCATTTTGGCGGCGCGCCCATCGTGTTGAACATGATCGTCAATGCCCCAGAGGCCGCGCGCAAAGCCTTTGACCACACCGTTGAGGTCTTTACCGCTGGCGCGCCACCTGCCCCGGCGACCCTATCGGCGATCGGCAAGTTGGGCTTCAACATCACGCAGGTCTATGGCCTGACCGAAACCTATGGTCACGTCACCGAATGCCTGTGGAAAGACGATTGGAGCGCCCTGCCCGCCGACGAACAAGCCGCAATCAAAGCCCGTCAGGGCGTGATCTTTCCGATGATGGAAGACCTCGTGGTGCTGGACGCCGAGGGCCAAACAATCGCACAGGACGCCACCGCGCAGGGTGAGATTGCCATTCGCGGCAATTCGGTGATGAAAGGCTACCTCAAGAACCCAGACGCCACACAAGAAGCATTTAAGGGCGGCTATTTTCACACTGGCGATATCGCGATCCAACATCCTGACGGCTACGTCCAAATCGCGGATCGGGCGAAGGACATCATCATCTCGGGGGGCGAAAACATCTCATCAGTTGAGGTAGAAGGCGCCTTGATGGGGCACCCAGCAGTGATGCTGTGCGCTGTGGTGGCCAAGCCCGACGACAAATGGGGCGAAGTGCCCTGCGCCTTTGTCGAACTCAAGGATGGCGTCACCGCAACCGAGGCCGAGATTATCGCCTTCGCCCGTGAGCGACTGGCCGGCTACAAGTCACCCAAGGCCGTGATTTTTGGCGAATTGCCCAAAACCTCCACGGGGAAAATTCAAAAGTTTGATCTGCGTCAACGCTTGCGCCAATCGGCGTAACCTTGGCCCCGCATCAGCCCCGACGGCAGGGTCAGCGGCGCACCGCCGCATGGACCCTGTCGCGGCACCAAACAGCGCGTCGTGATCTTGCCGCGGCCCCCAGATACCCTTACCCTGCGGGTGACAAAACAGGGGCCACCGCGCAGTGACCGCACTTAAGGACATCGCAAAAATCGAAACCACGGGCCTGTGGCGCGCCGATGAGGACGCCCAGAGGATCGAGGTTTTTGTGTCCGTGGGGGACGGCAGCCTAATCATTTCCGACATCTCCAATACGGCGCTGTCCCACTGGGCCCTGGCCGCCGTGCGCAGGCGAAACCCCGGCAAGCGGCCCGCGATTTATGCCCCCGGCCGCGACACCCCCGAAGAGCTAGAGATCGAAGACGCGACAATGATCGAGGCGATTGAGCGCATCCGTACGGCTATTGATCGCACCCGCCCTCATCCCGGTCGTCTCCGTGTGCTCAGCCTTGTGGCGATCACCATCACACTGCTGGCATTGGCGCTGTTTTGGGTACCAAAGGCTCTGCGTGATCATACACTTTCTGTTCTGCCCGGCCCACAGCAAGTGGCGATCGGGCAAAACATGTTGTCGCGCATCACCACCCTAACGGGTCCGGCCTGCGCCGATCCCCAAGGTCTTGAGGCGCTGGACGTGCTGAACGCTCGTGTTCTTCCCCAAACTGGCACCCGAATTGTCGTCCTGCCCAACATGCCGAAACCCACTATGCACTTACCCGGCGGGCACATCATTGTGTCAGCGGATCTGTTGGATCCCAGCTCTGCGTCAGAGACGGTTGCGGGCCATATCCTGACCGCCTTCCTGCGCACAAACCTGCACGACACACTGCGCGAATATCTCACCTTCGCAGGCTTTCGTGAAACGTTTCGGATGCTCACCAGCGGTGAGACAAACCCCGAAACACTGCGCCGCTATGTTGACCTGAAACTCACGCGGCCAGCGATGGAGGTGGATGATATCCGCATGCTAGACGCCTTTTCTGCGCGGACACTGCCAGTGACGCCCTATGCACGCAGCCTGCCCAGCGATGACCCGCAAGCCACACGCCTAATCGCAGCCGATCCATTCGCCACCGAACCCGCGCCGGAGGTGTTATCGGACACAGATTGGTTAACGCTGGCCAATATTTGCCAGTGATCGTTAATCTTGGCCGATGAGCCGCTGAGGCACGCTCTCGGTCCATGTCCGACGCATTTGCCCCGCACCGTCCGCGGTGCCCACGCCGCGAAACACGTTCAAACGCCCGTCGGTCCACGCTTCCTTGTAACCCTGTGGAACAGCGATACGCTGGGTGTCACGGCTCAACCGCTTAACGGTTTCGGTTGATCCGGCAATCACCGTTCCCTGCCGCTGCGCATCAGATGAAAAGCTGTACGTCGCATCGCTGGCCACGACTATTGTCACCGGGACCCTGCTGCGGCGCAGATCTTTGCCGTTCAGCCCGTCTGCCCCATGGGTGCTATTGCGGGTTTGCGGTGGGATTTGAATCGCCATGAGGTGTCCTCCTACACCATTCTCAGCCCCTTCATCACAGCCAATGCCATGCCCAAGCCGTAGCGCAGTCGCCCGGCATGCGGCGCGGGTCGCGGGCCGTATGCCACCATCTTGGGGGCTGATACCCCGCGCACTGGACGTACTCCGCGCCCCTGACCGGGGGGCAGACATCAAAGCGGCCTCTCCCACGGACACAAGCGGCCTGTCCGCCGCCGATGAATTTTCAGCCAATGCCACCGCACTAATAAACCCATTCGTCGGTTCAATAATCGTCGGGGTATATCCGCACAGCGGTTCGTTCGACCGCGTAAGGCGCGGCATCCAGGCGGCTACGTCGCCCTGACCCGCCCGCACAAACACGCATCCAGCACTGTCGACGTATTGACGGCCGTTGAAATCATTGGCCGGCACTTCAGCCGGCGTGGTCGCAGCTATGGAAACGTTGCTTTGTGCACTTGCACCAACCGCGCCCGAGGCGACGACCGAACAGGCCAACAATAGAGGGAATGCACGCATAAGGCGGGCCCTTTTTGTGGTTAATTGGCATAGCTTTAATCAACCACGATGATGCAGCAGGACAGCCTCGCAAGTAAAGCGCTTTGGCCTATTTGGTGCCAAACATGCGATCACCCGCATCCCCTAGGCCGGGCACAATATATCCATGTTCGTTGAGTTTTTCGTCCACAGATGCTGTGGTGATCGGCACATCTGGGTGCGCCTCTTGCATGCGCGCCACGCCCTCGGGTGCCGCCAAAAGACACAAAAACCGAACGTCCCGCGCGCCTGCTTGCTTGAGCAGATCAATCGCCGCGACTAAACTGTTGCCCGTAGCCAGCATCGGATCAACAGCGATCACCACTCGGTCCTCAAGCGATTGAGGTACCTTGAAATAATACTGCACCGGCTCAAGCGTTTCTTCATCCCGGTAAAGACCAACAAACCCAACTCGTGCCGAGGGGATCAGTTCAAGAACCCCATCCAACAGCCCGTTCCCGGCCCGCAGGATCGACACCAACGCCAGCTTTTTGCCCGCCAAAACCGGCGCATCCATGACCTGCATTGGGGTCGTGATCGTCCTTGGTTCGGTGGGCAAATCACGGGTGATTTCATAAGCCAGAAGTTGGCTGATCTCTCTCAGGAGTTGGCGAAAAACCGCCGTGGGCGTGGTCTGGTCACGCATCAACGTAAGTTTGTGTTGCACCAACGGGTGATCAACAATGGTGAGCGGTGCGGTCATGGGGTGTTCTCCAATGCGTTGAGCAAGCGGGACTTTGTTTCGGGGTCACAAAACGCGGCTTCGGCGGCCACGCGCGCCTGCGCCATCAATCCGTCAACACCCCATCCAAAAGAGCGGTCGAGGGCTTCATATTCTGCGGTCATTGTCGTGTGAAAAAACGGTGGGTCATCGGTTGATACCGTGACCTTTACACCTCGTTCTCTTAACTTTTCAATAGGATGCGCGTCGAAGTTACGGTAAATTCCCAAGGCGATGTTTGACCCCGGACATACCTCCAACACAACGCCAGCCTCCGCCAGATCCTCGCACAAACGTGGATCTTCGACAGCGCGCACCCCGTGCCCGATCCGCGCCAAACCGAGGTCTTGCCACGCCGCCCGAATGGTATCAGGCGCGCCCCATTCTCCAGCGTGGCTGGTCAACGCCAATTGCGCCTCGCGCGCGCAATCAAACGCCCATGCGTAATCCCGTGCGGTACCAATACTTTCGTCTCCGCCCATCCCGAACCCTGTTATGAAACTGCCTGCGGTCTCAGCGGCGCAGCGGGCCACAGCTTTGGCGCGATCAGGGCCGAAATGACGGATGCAGGTCACGATCCCACGCATCTCAATTCCGCACGCGGTCTGCGCCTCTAACGCGGCTTCCTGTATCGCGGCAAGGTAATCGCGCCACGCGGACACATCACCACCGCCGCAAAAATCGGGGCTTATAAAGGCTTCTGTATAGATCACCCCGTGGGACGCGCTTTGCTCTAACACCTCACGCGTGAGGCGCGCGTAGTGCTCAGGAGAGCGCAGGACCGAAGTCGCCGCTTCATAGGTGCGCAAAAACCCCGAAAAGTCGTCATAGGCATAGTGGCCCGCCTCATCAAACACCCCGTCGAGAGAAACTTTTTGCTCCGACGCGAGCCCACGAATAAACCCGGCAGGGGCTGCACCTTCAAGATGAAGATGTAGTTCTATCTTTTTCAATTCTTTCATAAAAAGCTCCGACCCGGACCATTAGAGTGTACCCGCAGATGGCCCGCAATACTGGCCGCAACATCCGCAAATGCCCGCAGCCCAATCGCGCCCCCACCAAGCCCCACAATAGGCACCCGTTCGCGCGTGTGATCATTGCCGCGCCACGTTGGGTCATTGCCATGATCCGCCGTGATGATCAGCAGATCATCCGTACGCAGGTTCCGAAAAACGCGCGGTAGCTGGCTGTCGAACCATTCCAGCGCACGGGCATATCCCGACACATCGCGCCGGTGGCCATACAGGCTGTCAAACTCCACAAAATTGGCAAATGTCAGGCTGCCATCGGGGGCGGTTTTACTGGCCTCAATCAAGTGCTCCATCAGGTCCGCATCAGCCCCTTTGTGGCTTTGGGTGATCCCGCGCCCTGAAAAGATATCCGAAATCTTACCAATCCCAATCACCTCACGTCCCGCTTCAGACACCCAATCACACAGCATCGGTGCGGGTGCTTCTATCGCGAAATCCTTGCGGTTTTGGGTGCGTGTATAGCCCTGATCGGCGTCGCCCACATAGGGGCGCGCAATCACACGACCAACTCGTATTACATGAAGATGTGGCGCTAAATCACGACAAAGGTTATACAATCGTTCAAGGCCAAATATCTCTTCGTGGGCGGCGATCTGAAAAACACTGTCCACAGAGGTGTAGCAGATCGGCCAGCCGGTGCGGGCATGTGCTTCGGCCTCTTGCTCAATGATCAGTGTGCCGGACGCGTGCCGGTTGCCCAAGATGCCGTCCGTTCCCGCCAACGCGCAAACCTTGGCCACCAGATCAGCCTCAAAGCACGGATTGGTGTCCGGAAAATAGTGCCAATCCCACGGGACCGGCAGGCCCGCGAGCTCCCAGTGTCCGGAAGGGGTATCCTTACCGCGCGACACCTCGGTCGCGGCGCCCCACAGGCCCCCAGGCTTTGCGTCTAACCCCGGCGTCGCGGCACCAGAGGCCAATCGGATCGCCGCCCCCAACCCCAAGGCATCCAAATGTGGCAGGGACAGTGGCCCGCTGCGGCCATCCTCCGCGCGGCCCGCAGCGCAGGCTTGGGCGATATGGGCCAGCGTGTTGGCACCTTCATCCCCAAACTCAGCCGCATCAGGCGCGCCGCCGCAGCCAACGGAATCGAGCACCACAAGAAAGGCACGGGCCTGCGTGTTCATCCCATACGCTCCCCTATCAGGGGTGGCGGTGTGACGGCCCTGTCGCTGAAACTAAGCGCGCTATAGACCTTGGCCGCAGCGGCCTCTGCGCCAGCAGCATCGTCAGCATGAATACGAACCAACGGTTGATCCGCTGAAATCGTATCCCCAATCGACACCAAATCCGCCAGACCCACCGCCGGGTTCACCAAGTCCGTTTCGACCCGGCGCCCACCACCCAAATCCAACACCACATCCCCCAAAGCGCGCGTATCAATCGCAGCAATGACACCGGGCGCCTCAGCCCTCAACTCCACCACAACAGGTGCAGCAGGCAGCCGGTCGCGCCAATGCTCCGGAAAGTCCGCAGGCCCACCCTGTGCAGCGACCATCTGGCCAAACCGCTCAGCTGCGTCACCATTATCCAGCACACGGGCGATCCGGCCCGCACCATCTTGCGCATCGACAGCCATACCCCCAAGGGCCAGCGCCTCGCCGCCCAAAACCTCGACCAAAGTGCGCAAGCGCGGTGCTGCTTCCGCTCCTCCGGTCAGCAACTTCATCACCTCGATCACCTCTAACGCGTTACCCGCCGCAGGGACCGCAGGTTGGCTCATGTCGGTCATCAGGGCCGTCGTCATACAGCCCGCACCTTGAGCCGTTTCCACCAACGCTTGCGCGAGCCGTCGGGCTGCCTCCACATCGGGCAGGATTGCACCCGAGCCGGTTTTCACATCCAAGACGAGAGCTTCCACACCCTCAGCCAACTTTTTGGACAGAATAGAGGCGCAGATCAGATCAAGGCTATCGACCGTCCCGGTTACGTCACGCACCGCATAGAGCCGCGCATCCGCAGGGGCCAAGCGCGCGTTGGCCGCAACAATCGCGCAACCGATCTCATCGACTTGGGCCTGCAACCGTTCGACCGACAGCTGCGTGGTCAGGCCCGGAATGGCCTCTAACTTATCAAGAGTACCCCCGGTGTGCCCAAGCCCCCGCCCCGACACCATCGGAACATAGGCCCCGCAAGCCGCAAGTGCAGGCGCCAACGCAAGGCTGACCGGATCGCCCACGCCCCCAGTGCTGTGCTTATCCAACACCGGGCCCGGCAGGTCCCAGCGCAGCGTTTCCCCGCTTTGAACCATGGCCGTTGTTAGATGGACGCGCCCCTCAGCCCCAAGGCCACGCGTGCACACGCCCATGGCAAAGGCCCCAGCCTGCGCATCCGTCACCGTGCCTTCGGCCAAACCGTTGGCGAACCAATAGATTTCAGCTTCATAGAGCGGCGCACCGCCCCGTAATTTTTGCAAGATATGTGCGGCGTCCATGGGCCTAGACCCGCGCCATGTGGCCCGCATCAAAGGCCCCAGGCAACAGATCACCCACCCGCGTCGTGCGCGTTTCGCCAGCCACGGTGGCCAAGGTAACCATAACGTCTGAGGCGGCGAATTCCGCCAGCTTTTGCCGGCAGCCGCCACAGGGTGGAACAGGATCAGGACTATCGGCCACGACATACACCTCGGCCACGTCACGTGCGCCGCTTGCGACCATCGCGGCCAAGGCCCCCGCTTCGGCACAGGTGCCCTCCGGGTAGGCGACATTCTCGACGTTACATCCCACAAAGATCGCCCCATCAGCGGTCCGCAACGCCGCGCCAACCTTAAAATTGGAATACGGCGCGTGGGCGTTTTCACGCACCGCAAGAGCAGCCGCACGCAGGTCCGTCGGGGGGGAAGTCAGGTCTGTCATGGGGTCTCCTAGACGGGGTTGCGACCAGTGTCGCGCCACAGCCTCAGGAGTGCAAGAGCCAAGCGGCGCTAGACCCCACCAGAACCCGCACGCTGTGTGGGTGCCGACGGCCGCGCCCCTCGCTTGGCCCACGCCTCGCGCTTGCGGTACAACGTAGAGGGCGACACATCCAGCACGCGCGCAGCACGGGGCACCGAGCCTTGCTGTTGGCGAATGGTTTCCTCAATGATCACCTCTTCTACCTCCGCAAGCGAACGGCCCAGAAGGCTTTCAAATGGCGTTGAGGATTGGTTGGCATGTGCCCGGGTCGTCATCTCCATGGGCAGCATATCCATCGTGATCAACGGACCTTCGTGCAGCAACACCGTGCTTTTGATCAGATTGATCAGCTGGCGCACGTTGCCGGGCCATTCATAGGTTCGGAAAAAGTCGGCCACATCAGGTTCCAACCCGACAAAGCCGCCCTCGCCACGCGTTTCGAACCGCCGCAACGTGGCATTGGCAATCGCGACAACATCCTCACCACGCTCGGATAGTGCAGGCACTCGGACCGGGGCCACATAAAGGCGATGGAACAGATCTTCGCGCAGATGTCCCTCGCGGACTTCGGCAAAGGGATCGCGGGTCGTCGCGGTGATCAGTTGGACCTTGGCGGGACTGTCGGGCGTCGCATCCAACCGGTGCAAACGCTCCATCAAGGCGGCCTGCGCTTGGTCGCTCAGCGTGCAAGGTTCCGCGATATAGGCCGTGCCGCCCATGGCCGCGGTGATCACATCTGGGGTCTCCGCCGTCCCGGTCATGGCAGCCAATTGTGCATCTGGGCACATTACGGAGGCAATCAACTTGATAAACGGCGCCGCCTCCGGCGTATCATGGGCCAGTTCATGGATCGCCTTGGCACTGGCCAATCGGCCCGACCCGGTGGGACCGCGCAGAAAAATCGGCACGCCAGATCGGCTGACGGCGCGGACTTGGCGGTAGAGTTCGTGCATCACCGGTGCAAACCCCGTGAACCCCGGCAAAGGAGCCGCGCGCATCGGATCGCTTTGCGGCGAGGTCGGCTTTGCCCCCGCAGCGCCTACGGGAACAGGCTTAAGTTGCCCCGCCTCGTGAACAAGGATGGCCTTGTGCACCGCGCGCTGTAAATGCGCATCTGAAACCGGCTTGGGCAAAAACTCGGACGCACCGAACCGCATCGCATCCACTGCTGTTTGGATGGTGCTTTGCGCCGTCAAAACCACAAACGGAACCTGCGACGCCAACGCCTGACAGTCCTGCATCAACTCCAGCCCATCACGGTCCGGCAACAGCAAATCCAGCACCACTGCCGAAGGGATCGCCCGGGAATAGTGATCTAATGCCTCTGCGGCGGTGCGCGCGTGGGTTACGATAAACCCATCATCACTTAGGACCTGAGCGTAGTATGCAGCTTGGGTCCGATTGTCCTCAACAAGAAGGATCGTTTGCGTCATAATTAATCCTCTTGAGGCGGAACGACGGCCAGTGCAGCGCGCAGCCTATCCAGCGCATCCAGTAATTCTGGCGTGTCGCGGGTCACTTTATCTGCGTTACCCTGCCGCGCAGCCGTATTCAACGCCTGCGCGGATTTGTGGACCTTGCTTGCGCCGACAGCGGAGCTAAGCGAGATCAAGATGTGGGTATGGTTTCTAGTTTCCGCCAAATCACCGGATGCCTGCGCTGCGCGCATGCCGCGCGACACCATGGCCAGATCGGCTTGCAAGCGATCCATCAACTCCGGCGCGCCGTCTTGACCGGCAATACGCAGCAGGTTGTTCAGGGTTTCACGATCATAGGGCACCGCTTCCTGACCTGCCTCTGCACCTTTGGCAGAGACAACCGGGGCACTGGCATGCGCGGCCATGTAATGCAGCAACGCGTGGCCAAAGCTTTCGACAGACACCAACGGCTTGGCCAATAATCCATCCGCGCCGGCCGCATAAATCGCGTCGCGATTGCTGCGCAAAACATACGTCGTCATCGCAACCAGCGGCATACTAGGATAAATCCCCGATTGCTGCCGCTTGCGCGCTGTACGCAGCACATCAAGACCACCCAGTCTCGGCATTTCGATATCAATCAGCGCAAGGTCAAACCGCCCCCGGTTCATCCAATCAAGCGCCTCTACCCCGTCAGAGGCCAGTTCACACTCAGCCCCCATCGTCACCAACATCTGACTCACCAGTAGTTGGCTTGTATTATTGTCCTCAGCTACCAAAATGCGATACGCGCTTAAATCCGGCAAATCCCCACCCTTATCACTCGCGACGCGCCATGCCTGAAAAGGCACATCCAGCACGGCGAATGCGCCGCCGCTGGATCGACTGATGAAAGACAACTTCGCGCCCAGCCTGCCGATATTTTGCTTGGATATGTGCAGCCCCAAGCCGCTGCCCGCAGCATCATCGTCGCACAGTGGCGTATTTAGCCCAAAAAGCCGCGACAGACCGGTGTCAGAAAAGCCCGGGCCCTCATCGGTGATGGAAAATCTCAGCACCTCTGACTCAACCAGTGTGACGCTCACGCGAATATTGCTCTCGCCCGCGTATTTCACCGCATTGCCAATCAGGTTGGCCAAAACACGTTCTAGCGCGAGGCGGTCTAGCTGGATCACCTCGGGCACGACGGGTGCCACATCCAGTGCAAACGTCACACCCTGAAGGTTGGCCCGCGCTGTACAAGACTTCGCCAGATCACGCAGAAACCGCCGCAGATTTAGGTTAGACGCCAGAGGCTTTCGCTGTCGCCCAGCCGAGGCAACCGTCAAAGCCTCCTCGATCAGACGCGCCAAAACCTCCGAGGACGCATGGATCCCGCCGACTTGCGACCTTAGCGCCAGGTCCAGATCCTGTGCCTCAAGTAGTCGCAGCCCACCAATTACATCGGACACAGCAGAACGGATATCATCGCCGAGCAGTTCTACTTCACTCTCCAACGCCTCGGAGCCGTTAGTTTCGGAAAGTTCTGAGCCTGTCTCAGGCAGGTAGGACACAAGATATTCCTTTTGCCGTTTTCCGGCAGTAGGGGGAAGCTTTTAAACCTCTGGTTGAGCGATACTCCCTGCTTTTATCCCAATGATAGAAAATTTCAAGAAATTTCGCCAAATCGGGTCAATTTCCAGCGGTTCAAGTTGATGACAGATTGGGATTTTATTGGCACACATCGGGCCCAGCTCAGGCGGGCCCGATGAAATGCCGATCCGCTATGCGGACGGATAGCCCAGCGTTTTCAACGCCTCAGTGATCTCATCCAAGATGGCGGGATCATCAATTGTGGCTGGCATCTTATAGTCTTTGCCGTCCGCGATGCTGACCATCGTGCCGCGCAAAATCTTGCCAGAGCGGGTCTTGGGTAACCGATCCACAACAACCGCAAGTTTAAACGCCGCGACCGGGCCGATCTTTTCACGCACGCGGGCGACGCATTCCTTCACCACATCTGCGGGGGCTTTGCTGGCCCCGTTATTGAGGCACAAAAACCCCATGGGCAACTGGCCTTTCAGCGTGTCGCTGACACCAATAACCGCGCATTCGGCGACATCCGCGTGGCCTGCCAGAACCTCTTCCATCGCGCCGGTCGACAGGCGGTGGCCTGCGACGTTGATCACGTCATCGGTGCGCGCCATGATATAAAGATAGCCGTCCTCATCGATCATGCCCGCATCACCGGTTTCATAGTAACCGGGGAAAGTATCCAGATAGCTTTTGCGATACCGCGCCTCGGCGTTCCAAAGCCCCGGCAACGTGCCCGGGGGCAGCGGCAGCTTGATCGCAATCGCGCCCAATGTGTTGGGGGCTACTGCGTGGCCCGCATCATCCAACACCTGCACATCATAGCCCGGCATCGGCACCGCAGGTGAGCCAAGCTTGATCGGCAATTGCTCTAACCCCACGGGATTAGCCGCGATCGCATAGCCCGTTTCGGTTTGCCACCAGTGATCGATCACCGGCACGCCAAGCTGTGTTTGCGCCCATTCAATCGTGTCCGGGTCCGCGCGTTCGCCTGCCAAATATACGTTCTTCAGCCCGCTCAGATCGTATTTCTTGACGAACTCGCCGGTCGGGTCTTCGCGTTTGACTGCGCGCAAGGCCGTGGGCGCCGTGAAGAAGCTTTTCACTTTATGCTCAGACATGACCCGCCAGAACGTGCCTGCATCAGGTGTGCCGACTGGCTTGCCCTCAAACACGATGGTCGTGTTGCCATGGATCAGCGGCGCGTAGCAGATATAGCTGTGGCCCACGACCCAACCCACGTCCGACGCGGCCCAAAACACATCGCCCGGATCGACGTCATAGATGTTCTTCATCGTCCAGTTCAGCGCGACCAGATGCCCGGCTGTGGGGCGCACGACGCCCTTGGGCTGGCCCGTTGTACCCGAGGTATACAGGATATAGGCCGGGTGCGTGCCCTCAACGGGCAGACAGTCCGCAGGCTCAACACCGTATTGGAACCCATGCCAATTGTAATCCCGCCCAGGGATCAGCTCGGCAACTTCCTGCTCGCGCTGGAAAACAACACAAAATTCGGGCTTGTGTGTGGCCAGTTCAATCGCGCCATCCAGCAGGGGTTTGTAATGCACCACCCGCCCCGGCTCGATCCCGCAGGAGGCCGCGATGATCGCCTTTGGCGTCGCGTCGTCAATCCGAACGGCCAACTCGTTGGCGGCAAATCCACCAAACACGACCGAGTGCACGGCACCGATCCGGGCACAGGCCAACATAGCCTCCAACGCCTCTGGGATCATCGGCATGTAGATGATGACGCGATCACCCTTTTCCACGCCTTTTGCGCGCAAGGCCCCGGCCAAAGTGGCCACGCGATTGCGCAGCTCAACATATGAAATCTCACGCTTGGTGCTGGTGACAGGGCTGTCATAGATAATTGCCGTCTGCTCACCACGGCCCGCCTCAACGTGGCGGTCCACGGCGTTCCAGCAGGTGTTCACCATCGCATCCGGGAACCATTCGTACAAAGGCGCCGCACTCGCATCGAGAGCTTTGGTCGGCGCGCGATCCCAATCAATCGCCTTGGATTGCTCCATCCACCAGCCCTCTGGATCGGATTTCCAAGCCTCATAAACAGATGCGTATGACATAGACGTCTCTCCTCTTCCCGTCGCAGCGTTTCTACGGGTGAGTGGGGAGGCGGCGCAAGGCGACCTGCCTGCGGCGGATTGCGCTAACGGCCAGCCGTAAGACGCGGGGTGCTTAATCCGCGTTGCGCTGGAACGTCAGATAGTGCGGTGTGCGACCTTCGCGCAGGGCCTTTTGCTCATACCGGGTAGAAATCCAATCGCCCCACGGCTGCCGCCAATCGCTGGGCCCTTCGGCCATCCAGGTAAACCCATGGCGTGGCACCTGCTCCAGCGTTTGGCGCACGTAATCTTCGATATCCGTGGCCACCCGAAAAATCGCACCGGGTTTGAGCACACGGGCCAGTGGGGCCAAATGTTCGGGCGTCACGAACCGCCGACGGTGGTGGCGCGCTTTGGGCCACGGATCGGGGTACAGCAGGAACGCACGATCAATCGACGCCTCTGGCAGCACATCAAACAAGTCCCGCGCATCACCCGGATGCACGGCCAAATTCTCAACGCCCGCTTTGCGGATCTTGCCCAACAGCATGGCGACGCCGTTGATATAAGGCTCGGCCCCGATGATCCCGATATCGGGGTTCTGCGCGGCTTGGTGAACCATATGCTCGCCCCCGCCAAAACCGATCTCTAGCCAAACGGGTTTACCGTCAAACCGCGCACCCAGATCAAGCGGGGCGCGCGTCGGGTTCACATCCCAACCCACAGGCCCCGGCGACAACGCGTCGAGGTCCTCTTGCAAATATGCCTCTTGGCTCTGCTTCAGGGTCTTACCCTTGCGGCGGCCATAGAAGTTGCGATGAGGGCGGCCAGCATCAGCATCGGCCGCAGCGGGAAGGTGTGATTTATCGTCGTCCATGGCGCGGGGGATGCAAGACCCCCCGCCCGCCGTCAAGACCCTTAGGCCGATTTGAGGCCCGTATCACTGCGATGAGCCGTGCGATTGTGCAGTTTGGCGATGATCCCGCTTGCGGTTTTCTCAAACAACCACGGAAAAATTGCATGTACCATCGCGGCCATCGCCGCAAGCGCCAGCCACCCCGCAAAGCGGAACGCAAAGCTGCTGTGTTCAAGATAGGTTTCATTCACGGACTGGGGGTGAGCGGTGAAAAGGCGTGTGATCATCGGAGGCTCCTGTTGTATCAGCGCCAATCTAACCTTCCCTAGCGGTAAAATTGTCCCAAACATCACGCACGGATTGCTATCTTTGGGATGATATCCCAATATTACCAAATGATAGATACACTTGATGCAACCGATCACCGTATTCTCGCCGCTTTGCAACGTGATTGCGCCGCCCCACTGGATGCTGTGTCCGAAACCGTAGGTCTGTCGCGCAACGCCTGCTGGCGCCGCATCAAACGCCTAGAGGACGCTGGCGTCATCCGCGCCCGCGTGGCGCTATTGGATCCTGCGCAGCTTGGCCTTGGACTGATGGTGCTGATGGCTGTGCGCACCCGGCAGCACACTGCCGATTGGGCCGCCCGTTTTGCCCGCGCGCTCGAAACGTTGCCAGAGGTCACCGCCGCATGGCGCACCAGCGGTGAAGTTGACTACATGCTTCAGGCGCGGGTCCGTGACATGCCCGCCTATGACGCGCTGTATAAGCGGCTGATCGCACAAATAGAATTAGAGGACGTCTCAGCCAGCTTTGTCATGGAAGAGTTGAAATCCACCACGGCGCTGCCGCTTTAGTCGCGCAGCACGCCTGCGGCCTGCAACTCTGCCCGGCGGGGGTAATGCAGCCCATCACGCCCTTTCCAAAGCAGATCGATCGCAAAGCCTGGGTCCATCCCACGCTCTTGCTGATAGCTCAGCACGTCGTGCGTCTCGATTTGGGTATCGACGTAAATCCAAGCGGCAAAGTCAAAGGGGTCCTGCCAGCCATCCGCGTCCTTGCGCCGCTCGTAAAAGGACATGATCGCCGCCTTGGACCATTTCCAATTGTGAAACCCAAGCCGCGCGCCGCGTTCCATGCGCCGCCCCCTGCCTGCCAAAAACATCAGCGTACAGGCGCTGGCGCAATCATCGACCACCTCAGTATCGAGGTCAAAATCAATAATAATGTCCGCCAAACGGAACCCAGCCCAAACACTGCCCCCATAGCTATAAAGCCGCAAGGTCGTGATATCCGCGTCCTCCACCAGATAGCGGCGCAGGATGGCGATATCCTCTTCCTCTATCTCGGCGTCTGGGTCGCCGGGGATGGTTTCGGTGTCATAAAGCAACACGCCCCCATCTAAACGGACAAATTTGTCCTCCGGATCACCGGCCTGCGCTGTGGCGGGCATAAGCCCCAACCACAACGCACACGCGATGCTCCATCCCCGGCGCCGCATCCTCAGACGGCCTTTTTCAGAGCGTCCACAAGGTCGGTCTTTTCCCAGCTAAAGCCGCCGTCAGCCTCGGGCGCGCGGCCAAAGTGACCATAGGCCGCCGTGCGCGCAAAGATCGGACGGTTCAGTGAAAGATGGTTGCGGATGCCCGTGGGCGTCAGATCCATCGCCTGGGCGACGGCCCGCTCAATCGCGGCCTCATCCACTTGGCCCGTGCCGTGGGTGTCGGCATAAATCGACAGTGGCTTGGCCACACCAATCGCATAGCTCAGCTGAATGGTGCACCGCTCCGCCAAACCTGACGCCACAACGTTTTTCGCCAAATAACGCGCCGCATAAGCCGCCGAGCGATCCACCTTGGTTGGGTCTTTGCCTGAAAACGCGCCGCCGCCGTGCGGGGCCGCACCGCCGTAGGTATCGACGATGATCTTGCGCCCAGTCAGGCCCGCGTCGCCATCAGGTCCACCGATCACGAACTTGCCCGTGGGGTTTACCCACCATTCAGTGTCGCCGGAAATCCAGCCATCAGGCAGGACATCGCGGATATAGGGTTCCACCACGGCGCGAACATCGCCGCTGGTCATGCTTTCGTCCAAATGTTGGGTCGACAGCACGATGGACGACACGCCCACAGGTTTTCCGTCACGGTACACAACTGTCAGCTGCGATTTTGCATCGGGACCAAGCGTCGGCTCAGTGCCGTCTTTGCGGACCTCAGCAAGGCGGCGCAGGATCGCGTGGGCGTATTGGATCGGCGCGGGCATCAACTCGGGCGTTTCGTTCACAGCATAGCCGAACATGATACCCTGATCGCCAGCGCCCTCATCCCCCTGCTCACCCGTGACGCCTTGAGCGATATGGGCGGATTGCTCGTGCAGCAGGTTCAGAACGTTACAGGTGCGCCAGTGGAATTTCTCCTGCTCGTACCCGATGTTCTTGATACAATCACGGGCGATGCCGTCGATCTTACCCATGTATTCGGTCAGTTTGTCCGGGTCGGTCAGGCCAACTTCGCCCCCTACCACAACTTGATTGGTCGTCGCGAATGTCTCGACGGCCACGCGCGCCAGCGGGTCCTCTGCCAAAAAGGCATCAAGGACGGCATCCGAAATCCGGTCACAGACTTTATCCGGGTGGCCCTCAGAGACGGACTCCGAGGTAAAGGAATAGTTTTGTCTTTGCATAGGGGGTGTGCTCCGTTGGGTTACGCCGTCACGCCAGGAAGCCGTTGTGACGGGTAGGTACAGGGCTACGCCTGCATAGACCCGGGATCAACCAACAATACGCCGCCTGCGGCCATAAAACGCCGCCAGTCCCATCAAAGCCACGGCCCACGCCGGCCCATCGCCTGTGTGCACATAGATCGTTGGGGGCAACGCGGCCGGCAACGCGGCATCCAAAAAGCCCGCCGTGTTCAGGGGCAGCGCGTCCGTGACCCGGCCCCGCGCGTCGATCACCGCCGATATGCCGGTGTTGGCGGCCCGCACCACGGGCACGCCCTGCTCTGCGGCGCGCAACTGCGTCAGCGCAAGATGCTGGCGCGGCCCCGCAAAATCCCCGAACCACGCATCATTGGTCATATGTGCCATCAACCGGGGCCGTTCGACCGCGCGGATATAGCCGGGGAAAATCGCCTCATAACAGATCATGATGAACACCGGCCCAATGCCCGGCACGTCAATCGTGGCGGGGCCTTCTCCGGCCTGATAGCCACCCGCCAGACGTTCGGCCAAGCCGCCCACACCGATCAGATCAAAAAGCGGCGCGACCAAGGGCAGGTATTCACCAAAGGGCACCAGATGGTGTTTTTCGTAGGTAGCAGTGACCTCTGCGTCCTGTAGCAAGACCGCCATGTTTCGCGGCCGACCGTCCAAACCGTACGCCTGCGCACCCACCAACACCGGGGTCGCACCGGCTGCATCCGCGATGTCAAATCGCGCCGCCGCTGACCGGTTGAGCAGCTCGGGCAGCGACGTTTCGGGCCAGATCACGACCGTAGGGGCCGCGCCCGCAGGGGCCGCCTGTGTCGCCGTCAACGCGCGATCAAAGAAGATGGGCATGAATTCTGGCACCCACTTTTGGTGCTGCTGCGCATTGGGCTGCACAAGACGCAGGGTTGCGGCCTCTGGCGCAGGGGGCGGTGCGGCAGGCATCACCGCGCCAAGGGCCAGCACGCTCGCCCAAAGCCCCGGCCCCCAAAGCCGCAAGCGCGGGATGTTTAGAGCCCCTGCCCCCAGCAAAACCACCAACGTCAGACCCAGCGGCCCAACCACCGCCGCACTAGGCAGGCCCGGTGATGCTATCAGGATATGCCCCGGCTGCGCCCATGGAAATCCGGTCAGGACAAGGCCGCGCAACGCCTCTGCCACCGCCAAGGTCAGCGCCACGCAAAGCGGCATCCACCGCGACCCGGCCCCTAGCCACATGGCCAAAGCCCCAGCCGCCCCCCAGAACAGCGCCAGCCCTCCGGCCAGAAAGATCAACCCAAAGGGCGCCATCCAGCCCGTCGCTGCGGCATCCACTAAAAACGGCTCAACGATCCAATGCAAAGCGGTGGCGAAATGCGCAGCCCCAAAAAGCCAAGCCCGCACAAACCCCGCTCGCGGCGTCGCGGCCCGCGCAACCGCCCAAACCCCTAGCCCATAACCAAGCAACCCCACCGGCCAAAGCCCCCAAGGCGCTTGACCAAGGGCCGCCAAAACGCCCGCCAAGGCACACAAAACAAGCCCCATGCGCGGCGTCAGCTGAGAGGGAATGCGGATCATAGGGTGTGAAAAATCGAGGCCGCACTCATTCTGCGGCGGCGGCCTCGGGCAGACGTTGGGTTGTGTTGCCCGGCAATCGCACCCGCAAGCGTTTGATCCGGCGCGGATCGGCATCCACAACCTCGAACTGCACACCAGAGGAATGGGGCACGACCTCACCGCGCGCGGGCACGTGACCCGTCAGCAAGAACACCAAACCACCCAATGTGTCGATCTCATCATCGGCTTCATGCTCAAGGCTCAGCCCGATGACCTCTTCGAAGTCCTCAAGCGGCGTACGCGCAAGGGCAACAAAGCAGCCGGGCTTTTCCTCCCGCCACAACTTGTCTTCCTCTTGGTCATGCTCATCCTCGATCTCACCGATGACCTGTTCGATCAGATCCTCAATCGTGACCAGCCCGTCCACGCCACCATATTCGTCGATCACCAACGCCATATGCCGCCGCTCGCTTTGCATCTTTTGCAGCAGCACCGAAATCGGCATCGAAGGTGGCACATAGATCAGCGGGCGCACCATGCCCGGCAGATCGAAATCGCCCCCATCGCCGGTGAACCCAAACCGCAGCGCAAGGTCCTTCATGTGCACCATGCCCACCGGCTGATCGAGCGTGCCATCGTACACGGGCAACCGCGTCAGGCCGCTGGATCGGAACAGAGCCACCAATTCGCCAAGCGGCGTGTCACAGGGCACCGAGACGATCTCGGCGCGCGGGATCATCACATCGTCGACCCGCAGGCGACGCAGTGCGGCCAGACCCGCAGCAGACAAGGGGGTGGAGGATGGGTCGGTGGGGCGCAGCTCAGGCACTTCAGCCCGTTTGGCGCCGAACACGCGGCTAAAAAATCCAGGCCGGGCACCAATATACCCCTCACTCGGGGCGGGCTCGGCGGGCGGTGTCTCGTCGTGAGTGCGCGCATGCGCAGCACTAGACGAAGGGTCGACAGATGGGTCCATGGCTCCTTTCCACATAGCGGACGCGTTACGCGCCACTCTCCTGATATGGGTCAGGCACCCCTAGCGTGTCCAGTATTTCTACCTCTAAACGCTCCATCAATTGCGCATCTGCATCATTTTCGTGATCAAAACCCAACAGATGGAGGATTCCGTGCACCAAAAGATGGGTTACATGCGCGTCAAACGGCTTTGACTGGGCCTGCGCCTCAGCCGCGCAGGTATCATAGGCGATGGCAATATCGCCCCATTCGACCTCATGGGGGGCGGTCGGCAAGCGCGGCATCGCGCCGGGCGTTTCGGCCCCACGCTCCTCAGACGGCCACGACAACACGTTGGTCGGCGTGGGTTTGCCCCGGAATTCAGCGTTGAGCGTGGCAATGCGGGCATCATCACAGCCCAAAACGCTCACATCGCCCTCAGCCAAATCCAAATGGCGTAGCACAGCCAAAAGGGCCGCATGCGCGCGGCCCTCAAGGTCAATCCAACGGTCGTCTTCCAGTGAGACGTCGATGCAGGCCTCTGCCTGCGCCTCAGCTTGGTGGGGCATCTTTGTCGTAAGCCTCAATGATCTTGGCGACGAGCGGATGGCGCACAACGTCTTTGGCGGTAAAGTAATTGAACGAGATCCCTGGCACATTGTCCAAAATCCGCTCCGCATCGCGCAGACCACTGGTCACCCCACGGGGCAAATCGACCTGACTGCGGTCGCCGGTGATGGCCATGCGCGACCCGCGACCAAGCCGCGTCAGAAACATCTTCATCTGCATGGTCGTGGCGTTCTGCGCTTCATCCAAGACAACATACGCATTGGCCAAGGTCCGCCCTCGCATAAACGCCAAGGGCGCAATCTCGATCCGCTTTTCCTCGAGCAGCTTGGCCAGTTGCTTGGCTGGCAGAAAATCATTCAGCGCATCGTACAGCGGCTGCATGTAGGGATCGACCTTGTCCTTCATATCACCGGGCAAATAGCCCAGCTTTTCACCGGCTTCCACGGCGGGGCGGCTCAGGATGATCTTATCAACTTCACCGCTGACAAACTTGTTCACCGCAACGGCCACCGCAATATAGGTTTTGCCCGTACCCGCAGGCCCGATGCCAAAGGTCAGCTCATTGTCCAACAGCGCTTGGGTATAGCCCTTTTGGGCATCAGTGCGTGGCTCAACCGTCTTTTTGCGCGTGCGGATTTCCAATGCGCCGGGGGCAAACATTTCGATCTGATCAGGGGGCGTCGTGGGCTGCGTATTCATCCGGATCAATGCGTCGATATCCGCCGCCTCCGCCGTTTTGCCCGCCTCAAGGCGCGCATAGGCCCCTTCCAGCACGCCCGCAGCTTCTGCGGCGGCCTCTCCGTTGATCACAAGCCGGTTCCCTTGATGGGCGATATCCACCCCAAGATGGCTCTCGATTTGCGTGAGATTACTGTTGAAAGGACCACACAGGTCAATCAACAAACGGTTGTCGGGAAAATCCAACGCGGCAGTTGTTGCGGTGCTGGGTTGTGGCGGGTCAATCAGTGTCAAACAAAGCTCCTAGCGTCTAATACAAAGGTGAGGGACACGCGCAGCGGTGTCCAGTGAAGAAGCGCACATTGAGAGGATTTCCCGGCCCAAACGCGCAGAATAAAGCGCGCCCGGGTGCACGCTTGGCAAACTAGAGTGGGGACGGTGAAAATCATCACCGCCCAAAGAAAAACCGCCCGCAGCGGAGATCGCTGCAGGCGGTGATATGGTCAGCAGGTGTGTCATGCTCAGATGAGGGCCCCATTCTGGGCTCGGGCGGCGGGGCGGCACATACGCCCGTCCTGAGCGGCTGGCATCTGTGGGGCCGGCATCGGACAATAAGAGGTGCGATAAACATCCTGCATCAAATTTCTGAATGCGCCTTTCGTGTTGGGTAAACCCGTCGGGTCAGCGTCAGTCTTGCCTATGACTGTAGCAAATATATGACGCTTGTGAAGTCACAAACACTAGATGTGCTACCGCGCCCGGATTAGGCGCGTACAGGCTCCGCGCGCGCTGACGCCCAATAGCGGCTCACGCGCAGCACGTGCGGCGTCCGCTTTGAACCCCCTTTTCGCCTATGTTGCGGTCGGGGTGGCAGTGGGTATCAAATCTGCCGCCACACCCTATAAAATGGGACGCCTGCAAATGCCCCCGCAAAGGCTAGAGACAAGCGCGCGCAAAAAGCGGCGCCTCTGTCACAGAACTTTTGACAAATCGTTAAATTTTCAGCCCGAAAGCCCGCCCCAAAGCGGTATTTTTACATACATTTCAATGAATTGTTGCGCGCGCGCAACAAAGAGACAGTCGTACTGACCTAAACCAAAACACCCTTAAGGGAGTTCGTCGCCGCCTCCACAATCCGGACCCGCGCGACCTGCCCCAACAGCTCTTGGGGGGCCTCAACATGGCATGCGTGCAGGTGTTCGGTCTTACCCACCAACTGCCCCTCAAATCGTCCGGTTTTCTCAAACAGAACGCTGGTTTCCCGACCGACCATCGCGACCTGTGCGGCGCGCTGTTGATCCCCCAGCAAAGCCTGCAATCGGGCCAAACGCTCGGTTGCGACATCGTCTGGAATGCCCTCTTTTTCAGCAGCGGGCGTACCGGGGCGGGCCGAATATTTAAAGCTATAGGCCTGTCCGTAGCCGACTCGCTCCACCAGTTTGAGGGTGTCCGCGAACTCTTCCTCCGTCTCACCAGGGAAGCCCACAATGAAGTCCCCGCTTAGCAGCAAATCAGGGCGTGCGGCGCGCAGACGGTCGATGATTTCGATGTATTCCGCCGCCGTATGCTTGCGGTTCATCGCCTTTAGCACCCGGTCCGACCCCGCCTGAACCGGCAAATGCAGATACGGCATCAACTTGGCGCAGGTCGCATGGGCCTCAATCAGGTCATCGGTCATTTCATTGGGGTGCGAGGTCGTAAAGCGGATGCGCTCCAGCCCTTCAATGTCGTTCAGCGCCCAGATCAATTGGGCAAGCGACCACTCACCCCCCTTACCCGCGCCGTGATACGCATTCACGTTCTGGCCCAGCAGCGTGACTTCCTTAACGCCGCGCGCCACCAGCGCCTCGGCCTCCGATAGGATACGCTCCACCGGGCGCGAGACCTCGGCCCCGCGGGTATAGGGCACCACGCAGAACGCACAAAACTTGTCGCAACCTTCTTGCACAGTCAAAAACGCGCTGGGGCGGCCAAGGTTTTTACGCGCCTTGGGCAGGTGCTCAAACTTGTCTTCCTCGGGGAAATCGGTGTCCAACGCCGGTTCACCCGCATCCACTTTTTTCATCATTTCGGGCAGGCGGTGATAGGTTTGTGGCCCCACAACCAGATCGACCATAGGCTGGCGCGCCATGATCTCGGCCCCTTCGGCCTGTGCCACACAGCCCGCCACACCGATCTTAAGGTCAGGGTTCTTGGTGCGCAGCGGCTTATACCGACCCAGCTCAGAATACACCTTTTCGGCGGCTTTCTCCCGGATGTGACACGTGTTGAGCAGGATCATATCCGCATCCTCGGGCGTGCCCGTCTCAACATAGCCTTCCGCCCCAAGCGCCTCGGCCATGCGTTCGCTGTCATAGACGTTCATCTGGCAGCCATAGGTCTTGATGTAGAGCTTTTTGGGATCAGCCATTGTACGCACTCCGGGGGTAGGATCAGCGGCTCACCTAGCACTCCGTCGGCGACCGTTCAACCATTGCGCCGTTGCCACCACGCGACTGGCTGTAAAAAGGGCGCGACCTGAATGACCGCGCCCCACATCTAGGTCAATTGACCGGTCTGCCTTCGCCTTGTCGCGGCTCAGGCCTCAATGCTTTGCGCCTCAAGCGCAGGCCTGCCAGAGGCCTTGCCCGTGCGCGCAATCTCAATCTGACGCGGCTTGAGGGCCTCTGGCACCTCACGCACCAAATCAATGTGCAGCATCCCGTCCTCAGCCTGCGCGCCGGTTACATGGACATGATCAGCCAGTTGGAAGGTTTTCTCAAACGACCGCGTCGCGATCCCGCGGTGCAGATAGGTCCGCTGGGCCCCGTCCTTGGCCTTGGCCGCAGAGACCACAAGCGCGTTTTGCTGGACTTCGACCGACAATTCACATTCGGAGAAACCCGCCACAGCCACGGAAATCCGATAGCCGTCTTCGGCGGTTTTTTCGATGTTATAGGGGGGATAGCCACCGGTTTGCGCAGGCTCGGCGTCTAGAACACGGTCCAGCAGATCTGCCATACGGTCAAAGCCGACGGTGGCACGGTACAGGGGGGTAAAGTCGTAAGTTCGCATCAGGTATCCTCCAGTGAGCGACAACTGTTAACAAGCCAAGGCCCCAGGTTGGGCACCCCGGCGGGGTTGATGCAGGACCCATGATTGGCGTCCCGACAGGCAGTATTTGGGAAAGGGTTTGGGCGGTTTCAAGCCCTGCGAAATATCACGTTCAACGGCGGGCCGAGACGGTTTCAACCGCGCTGACGGCGCCCAGATCTGCGCGGTACGCATCCACCAGGACCGCCAGTTCCGCATCCATGACCGCCGCAAGAGAGACCGAGCCATCCTTCCACTCGGCTTTGGACGAGATCACGGATACGATCCGCACCTCATCTCCGAACCGCTGGAAAATCGGCGCGCCTGAGGCCCCAAAATCCACCTCGCACGACAGAACCAAAACAGTGGCGTCGCGGGTCAGGACACCGCACCCTTCCTCAACCGATGGGGCGGTGGATCGGCCCTTTGCATAGGACACCACCTCAACATGGGCACCGGAATGCACCTGCAATTGGGTGCGAAACGGCCGCAGGCCCGGGCCAGTGATCGGCGCGGACAGCCGGACCAACGCCAGATCGCTGCCAACACGCGCGACCCGGTTGCTTTGATCGAATTGATAGTTGGGGTGTATCACGGTCGCCATCACGCCACGGGTCGCAAGCGCGCGCCCGTCCGCAAGGCCCGCATGAAACGTGATGTCTTCTACGGGAATGCGCCGCGCCGTGGCCCGATCGAACACACAATGCGCCGCCGTCAGGACAACATCCGCACTGATCAGCGCCCCGGTACAAAACCCACCCTGCCCCAGATCAAGCCGCCCCACCGCCCCGTAATGCTGCGCCAAGGTGGCCGCATCCAATGTCCGCAGGTTGCTTTGCCCGGCTGCGGGCACGCTTGCCCACAAAACCATCGCCATCACATAACTGAAAAATCGCATATCGCCTCCGCCGCGCTTGTCCCCATCGGTCTAGGGGGCAAAGGCGGCGGCAGCGGGACACGAGTTTAGCGAAGGAGGGGCACTTTTGTGGCAGACAGTTTCGCATCCATCGCTAGTTTGGGGGACCCCTTTGGATTGACCACGCCATTGGCATTAATCTTGTCGCCAAACGCAGGCGGGGTCGGCCCACCGGTCGCCCAATCCAACAGCTCAACCGTGTGCACAATCGGCACGTCCGTGCCCGAGCCGATCTGCATCATGCACCCGATGTTTCCAGCGGCTATGATGTCGGGCGACGTGGCTTCTAACGTCTCAACCTTGCGTTGCTTGAGCTGTTTCGAAATCTCAGGCTGCATCAGGTTGTATGTCCCCGCAGAGCCACAGCACAGGTGGCTATCGCGCGGCTCCACAATGCGAAAGCCCGCCGCCTTCAGCAGATCCTTGGGGTGGGTCTTGATCTGCTGGCCGTGTTGCAGCGAACAAGCCGCGTGATAGGCCACGGTCAGGTTCTTTTTCTCGCCCTTG
Source organism: Thalassobacter sp. (assembly GCF_982993085.1). Taxonomy (NCBI): domain Bacteria; kingdom Pseudomonadati; phylum Pseudomonadota; class Alphaproteobacteria; order Rhodobacterales; family Roseobacteraceae; genus Thalassobacter; species Thalassobacter sp. The sequence goes on from NZ_CEZFMW010000018.1 coordinate 27,598, forward strand.
GGCAGATCAAGGGTTATCAACAGCTCACTGATATCCATGGCAATTTCAGATACAGCCGCGGCTTTTTCCGCGTGATCCGTACCCTTGAACATATGACCGTAATCCTTGACCGTCGTGCCGCAACCGGAGGTGTTGATGACAATCGCATCCAGCCCCTGCCCCTGCATTTCACGGTGCCAAGCGTCGATGTTTTTGGCTGCGGTTGCGTGACTTTCAGAGGTTTTGCCCATGTGGTGGGTCAGCGCGCCACAACAGCCCGCGCCCTCGGCCACAACCACCTCACAGCCCATACGGGTCAAAAGGCGGATCGTGGCGTCGTTGATATCCGTGTTCAGCGCCTTTTGTGCGCAGCCCGTCATCAGTGCGACGCGCTTCTTTCTCGGCGCCGTCGGGGCAAAGCTTTGCGGGTCGTCATTGCGGCTCACGGGGGGGATCACCTTGGGTGCCATTTCCAGCATCGCGCGCAGGCGCGGGTCCGGCATCAGCCCAGCAAAGGGTGCGCCGATCTTGGCCAATAGCAGCGCCACCCGAAACCGCATCGGGTACGGCAGGATACTCGCAAGCATCCAGCGCAGCATCCGGTCCGACAGCGGACGGTCGTAGTTTTCTTCAATGTATTCACGGGCGTGATCCACCAAATGCATATAGTGCACACCCGATGGGCAGGTCGTCATACACGCCAAACAGCTGAGGCAACGGTCGATGTGTTTGACCGTTTTCTCATCGGGTTTGCGGGCATTTTCCAGCATATCCTTGATCAGGTAAATGCGCCCCCGGGGGCTGTCCAATTCATCGCCCAAAACCTGATAGGTCGGACAGGTCGCAGTGCAGAACCCGCAATGCACACAGGTGCGCAGGATCTCATTGGAACGCGCGGTTGCGGGGTCGTTAAGTTGGTCTTGGGTAAAGGTCGTTTGCATCTGTCACGCTCCCGTGGCGGTGTAGAAAGGGTCAGGCCACGGCCTGTCCGGTAAGTCAGGCTCGTTAGGAAAGCTCTGTCACAAGGGCACCCGAAAACAGGCCACGCGGATCGAACTGCGCCCGCAGCCCCGCCGTCAGAGCCGCGACACCAGATGCTTCCGCAGGTCGCGATGGCCCTGCCGCGCCTTTTACGCGCGTCGCGTGACCAGACAGCCCCGCAAGGGACATCCGCACGTCTTGCCCCTCAGGCACCCGCGCCCAGATCAGCCCGCCGCCCCAGTCCAGCATGACCTGCTGAGGCTGCAATGCCGCAACCACGCCCGGGGCCTGCGATGGTCGCACCGAAATGCGCCAAATATCCCCAGGTTGATCGACGAAACTGGTCACATCGCGCACGGCGCTCCATGTGTCCGCCGATGCAGCCCCTTCACTGACGCTTACCGCACCAAAAGGGGCCAAAATCGCGCGCAGCTCATCTACTCGGTAGGCGACGGAGTCCACAAAACCTTCCAACCGCAACAGCACGCGACCTTCGCTCCACGCGGCACCAGACACCTCAAAAGGCGAGCCGAGTGCCGCAGACATCGCCGCAACCGCACCAGCGGCGTCCTCCACCTCTAGCGACAAGGTGGTTTCAACAGCTACCCCCGGCACAACCTTGAACGACACTTCGGTCAAAACACCCAGCGCGCCCTGCGCCCCACACATCAATTTCACCAAATCATAGCCGGTAACATTCTTCATAACCCGGCCACCGTTCTTGATGATATCGCCATGGCCATCAACAAACCGCACACCGATCAAACTGTCCCGGCAGGCCCCAACCTGCACGCGCCGCGGACCACTGGCATTCGCCGCAACCACACCGCCAATGGTGCTCTCGCCGGATCGACCCAACAACGGCCCCATACGGGGCGGCTCAAATGGTAACCGCTGGTTTTCCGCCGCCAACACCGCCTCAATCTCGGAAACGGGCGTCCCGACCTGCGCCACAATCGTCAACGCGCCCGGCTCATACAGCGTCACACCCGACATCCCAGCGGTTGAGATTACCTCACCCGCCGCGGCCTCAAGGCTCCGCGTGCCGCCGCCACGAACGGTCAACGACCCATTCGCCCCACGTATGATCTCAGCCACGTCTTTTTCAGTCGTTGGGGTCAACATCGCGAACCCTTCCCTCTTTGGTTCTAAAATATCCCGGGGAGCGCGAGGGGCTGGCCCCTCGCCCTGCTTTTGCAGATCACGCGCCTGGGTTGAATAACGGCCCTAGTCCCGCCGCGCGGCGCTGGTGTCCAGCGGAAACACCTTTGCAGGATTCAACAGCCACTTGGGGTCAAACACATCCTTGACCCGCATCTGTGCTTCCATATCAACGGGCGCGAATTGGTGTCCCATCAGATCGCGTTTTTCAATTCCAACGCCGTGCTCACCTGTCAGGCAGCCGCCCACATCCACGCACAGCTTTAGAATTTCGGCACCGAACGCCTCACACAACTCTAGATCACCGGGTTTATTGGCATCAAACAGGATCAGCGGATGCATATTGCCGTCGCCTGCGTGGAACACGTTGCCCACGGCCAGCCCGTATTCCTTGGACAGCTCACCAATACGGCGCAGCACAAATGGCAGTTCCGACACCGGGATCGTGCCATCCAAGCACATGTAGTCCGAGATTTGGCCAATCGCGCCGAACGCCGATTTGCGCCCTAACCAGATCGCAGCACTTTCGGTTGCGTTCTGGGCTTGGCGCATTTCAACGGGATCGTGGGTCGCGGCGATTTTCATGATCTGCGCCAGTTGGGCGTCGATCTCTGCGTCCGATCCCTCAACCTCCACGATCAGCAGCGCGTGACAATCGGGATAGCCCGCTTTCGCAAATTTCTCAGTGGTCTCGATGCACAAGCGGTCCATGAACTCAATCGCAACAGGCAGGATCCCCGCCTTGATAATGTCTGCCACACAAGCGCCGGCCACTTCATTGTCATCAAAGCCGATCAAGACGGGTCGCGCGCCCTCGGGTTTGGGCAAAATCCGCAAGGTCGCTTCGGTCACGACCCCCAGCTGCCCCTCTGAGCCGCAGATGACACCCAAAAGGTCCAGCCCCGAGGCATCCATATGGCCGCCCCCGATCTCAACGATAGTGCCGTCCATTTGCACCAGCGTGACGCCCAGTAGGTTGTTGGTCGTGACCCCGTACTTTAGGCAATGCGCCCCGCCCGAGTTCATCGCGATGTTGCCCGCAATGGCACAGGCCAACTGGCTGGAGGGATCGGGTGCATAGAAAAATCCGTCTGCCTCAACGGCGCCAGTCACGCTTAGGTTGGTGCGTCCGGTTTGGACACGGATCAGGCGGTCTTCATAGCTGACTTCGAGCACATCATTCATCTTGGCCACGCCGAGGATCACGCAATCCGCAGTGGGCAGTGCCCCACCCGCAAGCGATGTGCCAGAGCCGCGCGGCACCACAGGTACATCCATCTCGTGACAGATCTTGAGCACGTCGGAGACTTCTTGGGTTGTTGCGGGCAGTACCGCACATAGGGGCGGGCAACGGTAGGCTGTCAGTGCGTCACATTCGTAGGCGCGTGTCTCGGCCTCATCCTCGATCACTGCGTCAAGCGGCAAAACCTCTAACAGGCGCGCCACAAGGGCCGCCTTTTTCGACATCACAAGACTGTCTGGTTTCGGCATTTCCATGGGGCGTCCTCCGGTGGCGTTCGAATTGGTAAGTAAATTATACCAATTTTTGCGTCTGACAAGCGCTTTCTCTTGGGATAGACGGAAATCATGGATATGATGGACCGCCTTTCGCTATTTGCGCCGTTGGATTTGATCGCTGTTGGCGTGCTGTTTGGCACGTGGTGGCTTTTGGGGCTGCTGATTGAGCACCCGCCCAAACGCTATCCTTCGGTCACTGTGCTGACGTATGAATACCGCCGCGAGTGGATGGAGCAGATGATCACCCGTGATCCGCGTGTCTTTGATGCCCTCACGATGAATGGTCTGCGCGAGGGCACGGCCTTTTTCGGGTCGGGCTGTATGATCGCACTGGGTGGGGTTTTGGCGTTAATGTCCAACACGCAAAGTCTGGATGCGGTGGCCGTTGACCTTACATCTTCGGCCCACCCGGAAGTGTTGTGGCAGATCAAGCTGTTGGCTGTGGCCGCCCTGTTGACCCATGCGTTCTTGAAATTCGTCTGGGCCAATCGGTTGTTTGGGTATTGCGCCATCACAATGGCCGCGACGCCGAATGACATCACAGACCCAAAGGCCAAAACCCGCGCCCGCCAGTCCGGCGAAATTGCCAACCGCGCGGCGGTGAACTTTAACCGTGGACTACGGTCGATCTATTTTTCATTGGCTGCGTTGGGGTGGTTGTTGTCGCCCTATGCGTTGATCGCCACCACGGCTGTTGCGTCGTTCACATTGCTATCACGAGAGTTTGCATCGACATCCCGGGAGACTTTGCGCGACACCTAAGAGCATGAGACATGTTCTTTTCCTTACCGCGCTGGCTCTGCCTATCACGCCCCTGCCCGGCCTTGCCGATGCGCCTGCAATCCTACGGGCGACTGCGGTGCAATCGGGTGCCACCCACACGATTTCAGTCACGCTACGCCACGCCGATACCGGCTGGGCGCATTATGCCGATGGGTGGTCCGTGCAATTGCCGGACGGAACCGAGCTGGGGTACCGGACATTGCACCACCCCCATGTTGAGGAGCAGCCCTTTACACGGTCGCTGGGTGGCGTGAACATCCCGGACGGTACCAAACGTTTGGTACTGATCCCGCACGACAGTGTGCATGGATGGGGTGCGCCATTCGAGATCACGTTGGGGGATTAAAGCGTGTACGTCGCACCTTTGTAGATGGCGAAAACGCGGCCGTGCAGGTCTTCAATCTCAACCAACGGGTCCGGCAGGTTGAAGGGCGGCAGGGACAGGTTCCAATCCGTATACCGAAAGGCACTGCCGGTTTTGCGCGCGCGTTTGGTATCATCCGGGTTTTCCTGCGCATCCTCAAAATGTGACAGGGCAAAGTAGCGGCTTGGCAGGTTTTGCATCCGCTGGACGATTGTCTGGGCATCGTCACGGCGCAGGTGATTGATCGTTTCACGGCAAACAAGCAGATCACAGGCATCGGGCGCAAAGGAGGTCGCGTCGCCAACCTCAAACGAGATATTGGCAAAGCTGCGCAACGCCGCCTTGTTGCGATTGATCGCCGTCGAACTGATATCGACCCCGTGAAACCGCACATCAGACTGAGCAAAGGCCAGCGCGGTGGGCCACCACGCCATGCCCCCACAGCTAAGATCAACGATGGAGCGAATGTTTTCACGATCAATGAAGCGGGCCAGTTTTACGCACATAGGCAACACGGCGGACAGCTCACTGCCCGGGCCGCTGCCGCACCCCGCCGAGGTCCACATCTCATTGTCGTAAATGCGGTTGAAGGAGTGTGAATAGGATTCGTTCGCGTCACCAACCTTGAGCGGTTGGAGGGTTGTCAGAGATTTTCTGACCAACCGTTTTATGATGGCGTTTGCCATAATCTAATTAACCTCGTTAACGCACTAGCAGTGGACAGAGGTTAATCAGGTTAGCCAAGGCTGAGCGACACTATTTTGTCGCCAGGCCTTGACCAAAGGTAAAGTAGGCAGGTTTCAGCCCAATAGGGCTTAGGCGCGGTGGGCGCCTGCGGCCAAGTCAGCCACGTAGGCCAAGACGTCCGATACGCTGTCGCCGCGGGCGATACGTTCCACAATCGCGGAGCCGACCACAGCACCGTCCGCGACGGCTGCGATGTCTTGGGCCGCATCGGGGGTTTTGATGCCAAAACCCACAATAATCGGAAGCTCTGTCTGAGATTTGATCCGCGCGACTTCGGGGGCGACCACCTCGGCGCTGGCGGAAGCGGCACCCGTGATCCCGGTAATGGAGACGTAGTACACAAACCCAGAAGTGTTTCGCAGCACCTTCGGCAGGCGTTTGTTGTCAGTCGTGGGCGTCGCGAGGCGGATGAAATTTAGGCCGGCTTTCTGCGCGGGGATGCACAGTTCGGTGTCTTCTTCGGGGGGCAGGTCCACGACGAGTAGGCCGTCAACGCCCGCTTCTTTTGCGTCGATCAGGAATTGATCCACGCCGCGATTGTAGATCGGGTTGTAGTAGCCCATCAGAACAACCGGAGTGGTATCGTCCTGCGCCCGCAGTTCGCGCACGATATCGAGCGTCCGTTCCAGCGTCATGCCCGCCTCCAGCGCGCGTTGCCCAGCCAACTGAATTGTAGAGCCATCGGCCATTGGATCGGTAAACGGCACGCCCAGTTCAATAATATCAACGCCCGCTGCGGGCAGACCCAGCACCACGTCGCGGGCGGTTTCATAATCCGGGTCCCCAGCCATCACGTAGGAAACGAAGGCTTTTTTGCCCTCTGCACGGAGGCGATCAAAGGTGGCGTCGATACGAGTCATTGTGGGCTTCCTCCAAGTCTGCGCTTCGCCTTTTGGGGCACCTTTGGGCCAAAGGCAAGCAACTGGACCGCAAGCCGGGGTTCGCATGTCAGTTGCATCCGCCCGGACGCTTGCGTAGAGGGAAGCGAAACCGTGATTAGGAGAGCGTTATGGGCTTTAAAATGGGTATTGTCGGGATGCCGAACGTGGGCAAATCCACCCTGTTCAACGCGCTCACCAAAACGGCGGCGGCAGCCGCGGCGAACTTTCCGTTTTGTACGATTGAGCCGAACGTCGGTGACGTGCCCGTGCCGGACGCGCGCCTTGATACGCTTGCTGAGTTGGCGCAGTCCAAATCGATCATCCCTACGCGCATGTCGTTCGTTGATATCGCCGGGCTGGTGAAGGGTGCGTCCAAGGGCGAAGGTCTGGGCAACCAGTTTTTGGCCAACATCCGCGAAACCGACGCGATCGCCCACGTTCTGCGGTGTTTTGAAGACGACGACATCACCCACGTGGATGGCCGCGTGAACCCGGTTGAAGATGCCGAAACCATTGAGACCGAGCTGATGCTGGCCGATATGGAAAGCATTGAAAAACGCCTTCAGGGGCTAAGCCGCAAGGTGCGCGGCGGCGATAAGGAAGCTGTTCAGCAGGAGCGTTTGCTGAAAGTGGCGCTTGCGATGCTAGAAGACGGCAAGCCCGCACGGATGGTTGAGGTAGACGCCGACGACGCGAAGGCGTGGAAGTTGCTGCAACTTCTGACCTCAAAGCCGATCCTTTACGTGTGCAACGTGGATGAAGGATCTGCCGCGACGGGCAACGCCTTTAGCGCGCAAGTGGCAGAGATGGCCGCGGCCCAAGGTGCTTCGCATGTGATTATTTCGGCCGCGATTGAGGAAGAAATCAGCCAGTTGGACGCCGATGAGGCCGCCATGTTCCTAGAGGAAATGGGCCTTGAGGAAGCCGGGTTGGACCGTCTGATCCGCGCAGGCTACACGCTGCTAAAGCTGGAAACCTATTTCACCGTCGGCCCCAAAGAGGCCCGTGCATGGACCATCCCACATGGCACCATGGCCCCCCAAGCGGCAGGCGTGATCCACGGGGATTTTGAGCGCGGTTTCATCCGTGCCGAGACGATTGCTTATGATGACTTCGTGTCATTGGGCGGCGAGCAACCCGCCAAAGAAGCTGGCAAAATGCGGGCAGAGGGCAAGGGCTACGTCGTGAAAGACGGCGATGTGCTCCACTTCTTGTTCAACACATAAAAGCCAAGCGATTTTGGTCAGATGACCCTAAAGCGCGGCTTTTGTGAGCCGCGCTTTTTCGTTGTGGTGGGGCAATATGCGCCCTGCCCCTATCAAATGGATCGGCCAGCCCTATCTAACCGCCCAGCATATATCGGAGCCTTCTATGACCTACACGCCCCCCAAAGTCTGGACCTGGGATGCCGCCTCTGGCGGTGAATTTGCGCCCATCAATCGCCCCATCGCAGGCGCCACCAAAGACGCCGAGTTGCCCGTGGGCGCGCATGCCTTGCAGCTGTATTCCTTGGCCACGCCAAACGGCGTCAAGGTCACCGTCCTGCTGGAGGAAATGCTGGAAGCCGGGATTAAAGAGGCCGACTATGACGCGTGGCTCATCCGGATCATGGAAGGCGATCAGTTCGGCTCGGGCTTTGTGGATGTGAACCCGAACTCCAAGATTCCTGCACTAATGGATCATTCCACCAAGCCCCCCACCCGCGTGTTTGAGAGCGGCGCGATCCTGCTGTATCTGGCTGAGAAATTTGGCGCCTTCCTGCCCCAAGACCATGCAGGCCGGACCGAGGCGCTTAACTGGTTGTTCTGGCAAATGGGCAGCGCCCCGTATCTGGGCGGTGGATTTGGCCACTTTTACGCCTATGCCCCTGAGAAATTTGAATATCCCATTGATCGCTTCACCATGGAAGCCAAGCGCCAGTTAGACGTGCTGGACCGGCATTTAGCCGAGCATGAGTGGTTTGCCGGCGACATGTATTCCATCGCGGACATCGCGATCTGGTCTTGGTACGGGCAGTTGGTTCTGGGCCGCTTGTACAGCGCGGCCGAGTTCCTAGACGTCGAAAGCTACACCCACCTGATGGCATGGGCCAAACGTATCGACGCCCGTCCCGCCGTTTTGCGTGGTCGCATGGTGAACCGGTCTTTTGGTGAGCCAGAGATGCAACTTCACGAGCGTCACTCGCCTGCGGACTTTGAGACAGAGACGCAGGATAAAAAAGCGGCGCAATAAGCCCTTTGGCGGAGATTATGGGCTTGTTCCCCATCGCAGGCTCCCTTAGACACGGCGGCG
>NZ_CEZFMW010000019.1:0-35601 GCF_982993085.1 Thalassobacter sp.
GCCTGCTGGAGCGTCGTCTGGACGCTGTTGTGTACCGCGCCAAGTTCGTTGCAACTATCTTTGCTGCACGTCAGTTCGTGAACCACGGCCACGTGACCGTGAACGGTAAGAAAGTGAACATCGCTTCCTACCGCGTCAATGAAGGTGATGTTGTCGAAGTTCGTGAGAAATCCAAGCAGATCGCTGTTGTGATCGAGGCTACTCAACTGACTGAGCGCGATGTTCCTGACTACATCGAAGCTGACCACAACAAAATGAAGGCGACGTTTGTGCGCACCCCCGGTTTGGGCGATGTGCCATACGCGGTTCAAATGGAACCAAACCTCGTCATCGAATACTACGCTCAGAACTAATCTGACGCTGATTGACGGATTTAAAGGCCGCTCCTTCGGGGGTGGCCTTTTGCGTTGGGGTTGTGGGGTGCTGTGCCTGCAGGGTGTTGCCCGTGCGGGCTTTGGTGGATTTTCGGCCAATAGGTCACGTTCCAAGGCTATCCCCCGCCAGTGGTTTCAGCCTATGAAGCACGCACTGGCGGGCACGTCCCTGTGTGACATTGCCCAAATCCATTTTCTTTCTGCCAAGCGCGGTCTATCTCGAACCGCACCAAGCAAGGAGCAGCGCGATGTCTCACCCTATTTATGCCCGTATTGATGGCCCAATTGTGATGATCGGTTTTGGGTCGATTGGTCGGGGAACGTTGCCCTTGATTGAACGCCATTTTGAGTATGACCGCGCGGCGTTTTCGGTGATTGAGCCGGGTGAGGCGGGCCAGAAGGAATTGGCGGCGCGGGGCATCACATGCCATCCCGTGGCCTTGACGCCGGACAACTACCGTGAGGTGCTGGGCCGCGTATTGGAACCGGGTAAAGGGTTCTGCGTGAACCTGAGCGTTGATACATCGTCGCTTGATCTGATGAAGTTCTGCCGCGAGATCGGCGTGCCATACATCGACACGGTGGTTGAGCCATGGGCGGGCTTCTATTTTGACACCGAAGACAACGCCGCCCGCACCAATTACGCGCTGCGCCAAGCGGTGCGCGATGAGAAGGCCGCCAACCCCGGCGGGAGCACTGCCGTGTCGTGCTGTGGCGCGAACCCTGGGATGGTGTCTTGGTTCGTAAAGGCAGGGTTGATGACCTTGGCCCGGGACACGGGCCGCGATGTTGCCACACCTACGGACCGCTCAGGTTGGGCGGGGTTGATGCAGTCGCTTGGCGTAAAGGGCGTGCACATCGCTGAGCGCGACACGCAGGCCCGTGAAACGCCACGCCCCCGCGGTGTCTTTGTGAACACTTGGTCGGTTGAGGGGTTCATTGCCGAAGGATTTCAGCCCGCCGAGCTGGGCTGGGGTACCCATGAGACGTGGTTCCCTGAAAACGGGTATCGACACAGCGAGGGCTGTCAGTCGTCTATCTGGTTGGACCGGCCGGGCGCGATTACGCGAGTGCACACTTGGTGCCCTACCCCTGGGCCGCAGTTTGGGTTTTTGGTGACGCACAATGAGGCGATCTCGATCTCGGATTACTACACTGTGGGTCCGGCGGATGCGCCGGAGTTCCGACCAACGTGCCACTATGCCTATCACCCAGCGGACGACGCAGTGTTGTCGCTGCATGAGATGTTTGGGTCTGGTCGGCAACAGACCGAGCATGTGATCTTGGAGGTCGATGAGATCGTTGAGGGCATCGATGAGTTGGGTGTGCTGTTGTATGGGCATGAGAAAAATGCCCTGTGGTATGGATCACGGTTATCGAACGAAGAAACCAAAGCGTTGGCCCCGGATCAGAACGCGACCGGGTTGCAGGTAACCTCTGCGGTTTTGGCAGGAATGGTTTGGGCGGTGGAAAACCCCAACGCTGGTATCGTTGAGACCGATGAAATGGATCACGCTCGCTGCCTAGAAGTGCAAGTGCCCTACCTTGGACCGGTTGAGGCGCATTACACCGATTGGACGCCTTTGCAGGACCGTTGGCAGCATTTCCCTGAGGATATTGACGAAGCCGACCCGTGGTTGTTCCGCAATGTTTTGGCCAGCTAAATTTCTTGCCTCCGGCGGGGATATTTCGAAACCAAAGAAATGCAGGGGCGGCTGTGCGTGGGCGCGGGATTGCTCTGGGCGGGGCACTGGTGTAGCGCGAGTGGGTGAGAACCGTACACCTCTCTGAGACGCGCGACTGGCCTTTGTGGCGGCGCCCTGTGGCTCTGTTGGCTTTGATGGCCGCAGCCATGCCCATTGCCTTTGCCACTTGGTCGGCCCTGTTGAACAACTTTGTCATTGAAATGGCGGGGTTTGATGGTGCGGACATTGGGTGGCTGCACACTGTGCGTGAGATTCCCGGATTTCTTGCGATTGGGGTGATTTTCATAATCATTTTTATGCGCGAGCAGGTTTTGGCGTTGGTGTCACTTGTGTTGTTGGGTGTGGCCACGGTTTTGACGGCGCAGTTTCCATCCTTGGGTGGTTTGTTGTTTGTGACGCTGTTGTCGTCCATCGGCTTTCATTACTACGAGACCGCCAACCAATCGTTGCAGTTGCAGTGGATCGACAAGGCGCGTGCGCCGCAAGTGCTGGGCATTTTGATGGCTGTCGGGTCGGGGGCGACGTTGCTGGCGTATGGCGCGATTGTGCTGACGTGGCGGGCGTTCGATTTAAGCTATGATCTGGTCTATTGGGTTGCGGGATCGATCACTGTGGCCATGGCGTTGTTCGCGTTTTGGGCGTTTCCGCAGTTTGAGAGCCCCAATCCCCAGACGAAAAAGATGATCCTGCGCAAACGTTATTGGCTGTACTACCTTTTGCAGTTCATGTCCGGCGCGCGGCGGCAGATTTTCGTGGTGTTCGCTGGTTTTATGATGGTCGAGAAGTTCGGCTTTTCGGTGAGTGATATTACGGCTTTGTTCATGGCCACGTTGGTGGTGAATATGATCGTGGCGCCGCAATTGGGTCGAGCTGTTGCGTATTTTGGTGAGCGGGCCGCGTTGATCGTCGAGTACGCCGGTTTGTTCGGGATTTTCGCATTCTACATTGGGCTGTATTTGTTTGATTGGTCGGCTACGGTGGCGGCGGCTTTGTACATTCTGAACAACATCTTTTTTAGCCTCGCGCTGGCGATCAAGACATACTTTCAAAAGATCGCGGACCCCGGGGATATTGCGCCCACAGCGGCTGTAGCCTTTACGATCAACCATATTGCCGCGGTGTTTTTACCCGCATCGCTGGGCTACCTTTGGTTGGTTTCACCGATTTCGGTTTTTGTAGCGGCGGCCTGTATGGCGTTGGTGTCGCTTGGGTTGTCGTGTCTTATCCCGCGCCACCCAGAGCCAGGGAACGAGACTGTGATCACGCGACCTGTCCCTAGTCCTGCGGAGTAAAGCGCCCTATATCAGGCGAAAGCCAGATGGAGGTGCTGCATGTTTCTGTTCCAACGTAAGAAAGCCGAGATGGTCGCGCGCAGTGCGGCGCTGCCCGGTCGTCAAACGGCAATCCCCACGGCGCAAACTCACTTTGTAAACGGCAACCCGTTGTTGGGCCCCGTGCCCGATGGCATGGAAGAAGCCATGTTCGGGATGGGCTGTTTCTGGGGCGTTGAGCGGATGTTCTGGCAACTAGACGGTGTGTACGTCACGCTTGTGGGCTATGCGGGGGGCTACACCCCGAATGCCACATATGATGAGGTCTGTTCGGGCCAGACGGGTCACAATGAGGTGGTGCGTATGGTCTATGACCCGGCGATCATCAGCTATGATGATCTGCTGCGCGTCTTTTGGGAAGGGCATGACCCGACGCAGGGCATGCGGCAAGGTAACGATATGGGCACGCAGTACCGCAGCGGTATCTATACCTATTCTGATGTGCAAAAGGCCGCCGCTGAGGTATCCAAGCTCGCGTTCGCGCCACGGCTTTTGTCTGCGGGTTATGGTGCGATCACCACCGAGATCATCGACGCCCCTGCGTTTTACCATGCAGAGGACTATCACCAGCAGTACCTTGCCAAAAACCCAAACGGGTATTGCGGTATCGGTGGGACGGGCGTGACCTGTCCCATTGGTGTGGGCGTCTAGACAGCCGCCGCAGGGCCGGGTAGGCGGGGTGCAAAGGAGCCCCCGCTATGACCGAAACGACCTTTACTGCCTTTACGACACTTTCTGGCAAGGCGCCCGCCGAAGCCTTGGGCGAAGCATTGGAGAACATCGATCCAGCGCCCTACGGCGTGGGCGTTTTTGAGGTCGAGGATGGCTCGGGCACGTGGGAGGTCGGATCCTACTTCCTAGAGCGCCCGGATGCGGTGGCCCTAGCATTGTTGGCGGCAGCACACGGGGCCGCAGATTTCGTAGTGTCCGAATTGCCGGACACGGATTGGGTCGCCCATGTGCGTCGCGAATTGCACCCAGTTGAGGCAGGCCGGTTTTTTGTGCACGGGGGGCATGATGCCGAAGCGTTGCCCGAGGGCCGCATTGGCCTGCTAATTGAGGCCGCGATGGCGTTTGGCACCGGGCATCACGGCACGACACATGGATGCCTTTTGGCGTTTGAGCGGCTGCTACAGGCGGGCTTTGGCCCCGGCAAAGTGGCTGACATCGGGTGCGGCACTGCGGTTCTGGCTATGGCTGCGGCCAAAGTGTGGTCCGCGGATGAGGCTGGCACGGTCTATGCCAGCGATATGGACCCAACGGCCGTGGACGTGGCGCGCGTGAATGCGGACGTCAACGGATTGGGCGACCGGATGGAATGCCTAGAGGCTGCGGGCTTTGATCACCCGACACTGGCAGAGGTCGGCCCATTTGATCTGGTCTTTGCTAATATTCTCATGGGACCCTTGCTGGAATTAGCCCCTGATATGGCAACAAACGTTTCTTTTGGTGGCTACGCTCTTTTGTCGGGCATCCTGAATGAACAGGCCGCAGACGTAATTAAGGCATATGAAACAGTAGGTTTCACGCTGGAGCATCATCACAAGACGCCTGAGTGGTCGACGCTGTCGTTGAAGAAAAGCTAAAAATCGCGCCTTATTGGCGCCCCATTTCGGCTGTATTTTATCAGTGTTGGGGGTGCCAATTCATTTTGAGGTGCCGATGTATAGTCAAAATAAATCGTTTCAGCACCGTATGGCTGAGGTGGAAACGCGCAAGCGTGAAGCCACGTCGAAACACGCTAAGGTGCTTTATAAAAAGCGGCCCGATGGGTTGCTCGTTCCTGTTGTCTTAAAGAAGGCCCGCCGTATTCCGTGGGTGCACTTGGCTTTTGTAACTGTGTGTTTGATCGGCTTGAAGGGGTTTATTTATGCCTACTTCGGGACCGAGGTTTTGAATGTGCGGGTCACAGGCTTGTCACAAGGCAATTGGTCGGACCAGGTCTTTGCCTTTGTACTGCAACCAGATTCAATCTCGCTGTGGGTTGCAGAATGGATGGCGGCGATTTTACCGTCAAAGGCTGGGGTTCCCGTCGCCGGATAAACGATCCTCCAGACATGCAGAACGCCGCACGAGGATGCGGCGTTTACACGTTACAAAGGTGGATGAACCCCTTTGCTACAGCCTTAGATCAAGGCTTCGATGTCAGCGCGTTTGAGCCCGATATCATTCAGCTCCCGGTCCGATAGACGCTCAAGAGCATCACGCGTTACGCGGCGATCATTCCAAGCCGCAATGGCTGCAATGAGAGAGATAAAGAACGTCCGAGGGCCATTTTCGGTGGCGATCGGACGGATGGTGTCGAGGGTTGCCATAAGTGCGTCCTTTCCGATCTTTCAAGTTTTTAGGTTTAAAGGAAAGCGCTGTAATTGCCTTCCATGGGCCGCAGGTATGCCGGAATTCAGATATCAACAATTAGCAAGAATGCATGTCTCATATGCGATTTGCGCATAGGATTGTGGGGGTGGTTAATGGGTTTATTTGATTGCGGATTTCGGGCGAAAAAGCGTCGCTTGCGAAATGTGTTTCGTCGGTTTTGGTCCGCAATGTCGCGTTTGGGACCGCGTGCAATTAACCTTTGTTTTTCTGGCTGCCGTCGGATCTTCGTGATAGTCCTGTAACAAACATAAAAGGCGAGAGCAGAATGCGCGTTCTAGGGGTCGATCCCGGGCTAAGGAACATGGGGTGGGGCGTGATTGAGTCGCGCGGCAGCCACTTGCGCCACATCGCCAACGGGACATGCAAGACGGATGCAAAGGACACGCTGGCCGCACGGCTGCTGAGCCTGCATGCGCAGCTGACCGATGTGATCGCGGCCTATGAGCCCGACACCGCCGCAGTCGAACAGACATTCGTGAATAAAGATGGGGCTGCGACGCTTAAACTAGGACAGGCGCGTGGTGTTGCGTTGTTGGTGCCGGCGCAGGCGGGCTTGGCAATTGGGGAATATTCACCCAACGCCATCAAAAAGACGGTTGTGGGCGTAGGGCACGCGGACAAGGGGCAAGTGCAGGCAATGGTACGTGTGCAATTGCCCGGCGTCACGTTCGATAGCCCCGATGCGGCTGACGCGCTTGCGATCGCGATTTGCCACTCGTTTCACGCGCAATCCTCAGGTCGATTGGAGGCCGCAATGCGGGCAGCACAATGATTGGCAAACTTACGGGTCGGGTCGATTACAAAGGCACGGATCACGTTCTGTTGGATGTGTCGGGCGTTGGCTATACCGTGCACTGCTCGGACCGCACGCTTGCGAACCTGCCGCCCAAGGGCGAGGCCGCCGCACTTTATACAGAACTGTTGGTCCGTGAGGACCTGTTGCAATTGTTCGGGTTCACCACTGTTTATGAACGGGAATGGCACCGTCTGTTGATCTCGGTCCAAGGGATCGGGGCCAAGGCATCGATGGCGATATTGGGTACGCTTGGGGCCGATGGCGTGGCGCGTGCGATTGCATTGGGCGACGCCGGCGCGATCAAGGCCGCACCGGGGGTGGGCCCAAAGATTGCCGCGCGCGTCGTGAATGAGTTGAAGGACAAGGCTCCGGGCCTGATGGCCACCGGGTCTGACACGCTGGTTGAGGCGGTGGGCGATGTCCCCGCGGCGGCCTCTGTGGCTAAACCGCAGGCTGCGCCCTCAGCGCCCGGTGGGCAGGCTGAAGCGTTATCCGCGCTGACCAACCTTGGCTATGCGCCTGTTGATGCCGCCCGCGCCGTGGCTGAAGCCGCTGATGCTGGTGACACCGGCGCAATCATCAAGGCCGCGCTGAAATTGCTCGCGCCGAAGGGCTAAGCCATGACTGACCCGCTTTTGGATCCGCACCCCGCCCCCGAAGACAACGACCGCGCATTGCGTCCGCAAGCGCTTGAAGAGTTCATCGGGCAGGCCGAGGCGCGCAGCAACCTGCGCATTTTCATCGAAAGCGCACGGCGTCGCGGCGAGGCGATGGATCATGTGCTGTTTCATGGCCCGCCCGGCTTGGGCAAAACCACGTTGGCCCAGATCATGGCGCGCGAGTTGGGGGTGAACTTTCGCATGACCTCTGGCCCGGTGCTGGCCAAAGCGGGCGATTTGGCAGCGATCCTGACCAACCTTGAGGCGCGCGATGTCCTGTTCATCGACGAAATTCACCGCCTGAACCCTGTGGTCGAAGAAGTGCTATATCCCGCGATGGAGGACCACGCGCTGGATCTTGTGATCGGGGAGGGGCCGTCGGCACGAACCGTGCGCATCGACTTGCAGCCCTTCACGCTTGTGGGGGCAACGACTCGGCTTGGCCTGTTGCAAACCCCGCTGCGGGATCGCTTTGGTATCCCGACGCGGTTGCAGTTCTATACCGAGGATGAGTTGCACCAGATCGTTCTGCGTGGGGCGCGCCTGTTGGGGTGCCCTGCCGACGATGCTGGCGCGCGCGAAATTGCGAAACGCGCCCGTGGCACACCACGTGTCGCAGGGCGGTTGCTGCGCCGGGTCGTGGATTTTGCGGTTGTTGAGGGGGATGGTCGCGTCACCCAAGCGCTGGCCGACAACGCGCTGACCCGCTTGGGTGTGGACAACGTCGGGCTGGACGGCGCGGACCGTCGTTACCTGACCCTGATTGCCGAACATTACATGGGCGGCCCCGTGGGGGTTGAGACAATTGCCGCCGCCCTATCCGAGAGCCGCGATGCATTAGAAGAAGTGGTTGAGCCATATTTGCTGCAACAAGGCATGCTGCAGCGCACGCCGCGCGGCCGGATGCTGGGGCCCCGCGCGTGGACCCATCTGGGCCTGACACCACCACGTCCCGAACCCCAAGGGGACTTGTTCTAGGGGCGAAAAATCTTCATGTAGACCCCTCGAACGGGAGGGCGCCTCTAGGCGTCGTTCCCCCTGCATTCATGGGGCCGAGATGACACCAGACGAGACAACCGCCTATTTCACCCGCGCCGATGGCAGTTATTTGTTCGCCCGCTGGGGCCGGCCCATCGTGCCGATCACGTTCGGTGTCTTGGACGAAACGATCGCGGTTCTAAAGGGCGCGATCGAGGCGTTGTGCGTTCTGACTGGCCACAAAATGGCCGAGACGGACCCAGAGCTGGGCGCCAACCTCATGGTGTTCTTTATTCAAAGCTGGGACGAGCTGACCGAGACCCCAAATATGGACCGACTGTTGCCGGACCTAGAGCCGCTGGTTGCGCGCCTCAAGGCGGCGGATGCCAACCAATACCGTGCTTTCAGGTTTGATGAGGACGGCGGCATCAAGGCCTGCTTTTCGTTCATCTGTATGGATGATGCGTTGCGGGATGTGCCCGCCGAAACGCTCGCGCTTAATCAAATGGTACAGGCCATGGTGTTGTGGTCCGACACGGCGTTTCTGGGCGCCTCGCCCATTGGGTTGGTCGACGGCACAGCGGTGCTGCGACCTGATGTATCCAGCTTGTTGCGCGCGGCCTATGACCCGGTGATGCCGGTGATGGCGCAGGATCCGTCTCATGCGTTGCGGCTTAGCGCGCGGATGGCGGCGGAGAAAGTTCAGTGAGCCTGACGGGTCCGCATCGCTGGCCCATTCGTGTCTATTATGAGGACACCGATCTGGCCGGGATCGTGTATTACGCCAACTACCTCAAGTTCATCGAGCGCGCCCGGTCTGAGATGGTCCGCGCTGCGGGTATCGATCAAATTGCGATGAAGGCCGCGGGCCAAGTGTTCGCCGTCGCTCGGCTAGAAGCCGACTACCGTGCCCCCGCAAAGTTCGATGATGAGTTGATCGTTGAAACATCGGTCACAAAGACGACCCCGGCCCGGCTCACATTGCAGCAGGTTGTATCCCGTCAAAATACCCTAATTTTCGAAGCAAAAGTCGTGCTTGTCTGCCTTGGCCCGGACGGGCGTCCCACCCGGTTGCCGCCCCAGATCACAAAACTGGCAACCGCTCGCTGATTTGTGCCAAAACCTTGGCCTTTGCGCTGAAATTCTGTTATCTAATTTCTATATAAGCCGATAACGGCATCACTAGACAGGACCGAGCAGTCCATGGAAACTGAAGTTCTCGCAGCCGCGCAGGAGATTGATTTCTCTATGTGGGCGCTGTTTCTCCGCGCCACGTTTATCGTGAAGGTCGTCATGATCATGCTGATCGTGGCCTCCGTCTGGGTTTGGGCGGTGTATATTCAAAAGCTTATGCAGTTTCGCCAAGCACGGGCCGAGACCTCCGTCTTTGATGAGGCGTTCTGGTCAGGCGAGCCGTTGGATGAATTGTATGCCAAGATCAACGGCGCGCCCAAAACCGCGAATGAGCGTATTTTTGTCTCGGCCATGACCGAGTGGGAGCGCAGTCATCGCAACGACGGCGGATTGATCGCAGGTGCGCAGGCGCGGATTGACCGGGCCATGGACGTTGCAATCGCCAAAGAGCGCGGCGCGCTGACCTCGGGGCTTACGTTCCTTGCGACAACCGGATCGACGGGGCCGTTCATCGGCCTGTTTGGCACCGTTTGGGGCATCAAACACGCGTTTGAGGAAATCGCCATTCAGCAGAACACCAACCTTGCGGTTGTCGCGCCCGGTATTGCGGAGGCGTTGTTGGCCACGGGTCTGGGCCTATTGGCTGCGATCCCTGCGGTGGTCTTTTTCAACCAGCTTAACCGTGATGCGGACAAGATCACGGGCGAATACGAGGCCTTTGCCGATGAGTTCGCTACGATCCTGTCGCGCCAGTTGGACGCGGCCTAGGTCATGGGTGGCGGGGTCATGCAATCGGGTAGCGGCGGACGGCGCGGACGGCGTCGGCGCGGCGGTGGCAGTCAGCCAATGTCCGAAATCAACGTCACGCCATTTGTGGACGTGATGTTGGTGCTGCTGATCATCTTTATGGTCGCGGCACCTTTGTTAACGGCTGGCGTGCCTATCGAATTGCCAGAAACGGCCGCAGGGCCGCTTCCGGATGAACAAGAAGAACCGCTCGCCGTGACGATTGCCGCTGATGGTACCGTGTTGATCCAATCCACCGAAGTGGCCCGTGAAGAACTGGTGACGCGGTTGCAGGCCATCGCGGCAGAGCGGACCACCGACAAGGTGTTTCTGCGGGCCGATGGGATCGTGCCCTATGCACAAGTGATGGAGGTTATGGGGGCGCTCAATGCAGGCGGTTTCCGCAATCTGGGGCTGGTGACGGACGCGGGCGGGCCAACGCTCGACGCGGACGGACAGTGATCGCGCATGCAGATGCGCGAGGGCCTCATTGTCTCCGGGACGGTCCATGGGTTGATTGTTCTTTGGGCGCTTGTGGGGGCGTGGTTTCAACCCGCCCCGCCAGAGGTGCCGTTTTCGGTGACCGAAGTGAGTGTGATGACCAACGCTGAATTTGACGCAATGGTGTCTGACGCCCCTTCGGCCGAGATACCGATGCCGTCAGCCCCTATCGCGCCACTGTCTGAGACATCTGACATCGCAACGCCGCAGGTCGAAACGACCCCTCGACCCGAGGCCCCGACGCCGCAACCCGCACCTCAGGAAGCACCGCCCCCTCCGGAAGTGGCCATCCTAACCCCACCGCCGCGCACCGAAGTGCAGCCAGAAGCCCCGCAAGCGCCCGAGCCACCCGCGCCGCCGCCCTCGGACCCGGATGCGCCGATCTCTGATGCACCGCCAACACCGCGCGCAGCCCCGCGCGTTGCGCCCACGCCTGCGCCGCCATCGTTGGCGGAAACCGCCCCTGTGGTTGAGGCCGCACCCACACCGAGCGAGGTTGCCGATGCCCCACCAGAGGAGGCCGCGCCCGATCCCGTCGCCCCGCCAGAGGCCACCACACGGATTGTGACCGAGGCGGATATTCCATCACGCGCGCCAGACGTTTCCTTGCGACCACAGCGCAAGCCAAGCCGGCCCGTGGCCGTAGCCGAGGCCCCAGTGGTTGAGCAGCCCGTGGCTGAGCCCGCCCCTGAACCCACCCCCGAGCCAGAGGCCGATACGTCCTCTGGGATAGCGGGCGCGATTTCTGAGTTGCAACAAACGGTTGCCGCCGCGCCATCTGGACCACAGCTTAGCAGTGGCGAACGGGATGGCTTCCGGGTTGCGGTGCAATCGTGCTGGAACGTCGATCCCGGCGCTGTCTGGGCGCAAACGGCTGTGACGATTGCCTTTGCGCTCAACCCGGATGGCACGCCCGTTGCAAGTTCCCTGCGCATGGCAGGATTTCAGGGTGGCTCGGAAGCGACGGCCCGACAGGCCTATGAGGCAGGTCGCCGCGCAATCTTGCGCTGTGGCGCCCGGGGGTTTGATCTGCCGCAAGAGAAATATGACCATTGGCAAGAGGTCGAGATGACCTTTGACCCTTCATCGATGAGGATCCGTTAATATGCTGTCCCTTCTAAGCCGTATCTTTGTAGCGCTGGCGATTTTGACCAGCCCCGCCGCGGCGCAAAGCCCGGGGCCGCTGCGCATTACCATCACCGAAGGCGTGATTGAGCCGATCCCCGTCGCGATCCCGGATTTTGTGCCGCAAAACCGGGCGTCGAATGCTATGGCCCAGGACATCAGCCGGGTGATTGCGGCAAATCTGACGAACACAGGCTTGTTTCGGGAAATTCCCGCCTCAGCGCATATTTCTCGGGTGACCAGCTTTGACAGCACAGTGCCCTATAGCGACTGGAAAGCGATCAATGCGCAGGCGTTGATTACGGGCGCCGTAGCGGTTCAGGGCAACCGTTTGACCGTGCAGTTCCGCTTGTTTGATGTGTTTTCGGATGCCCCTCTTGGGGATGGGTTACAGTTTGTGGGTACCACAGACGGGTGGCGGCGGATGGCGCACAAAGTCTCGGATGCTGTCTATGCCCGGATCACTGGTGAGGCGGGATATTTCGACAGCCGCGTTGTTTTCGTGTCCGAAACCGGCCCCAAAAATGATCGCCGCAAGCGTCTTGGGATCATGGACTATGACGGGGCGAATGTTTCCTTTCTGACCAGCTCAGACACCATTGTGCTGGCCCCCCGCTTTTCGCCTGACGGAGAGCAGATCCTCTATACCAGCTATGAAACTGGCTTCCCGCAGGTCTATGTGATGGATGTGGCGACCCTGCGCCGCCGAGTGATCAGTGACCAAGGCGGCGACATGAGCTTTGCGCCCCGCTTTTCACCCGATGGCCGGACGGTGGTCTATAGCCTTTCGGCGCGCGGTAACTCGGACATCTACACGCTTGATCTGCGCTCGGGGCAGTCGCGCCGCCTGACCTCTGGTCCGTCGATCGAGACAGCGCCCAGTTTCTCACCCGATGGCCGCCAGATTGTGTTTGAAAGCGACCGTTCTGGTAGCCCGCAAATCTATATCATGTCCGCATCGGGCGGCAGCGCGCAGCGGGTCAGTCAAGGCCGTGGGCGCTATGGCACGCCGGTGTGGTCTCCGCGTGGTGATCTGATTGCCTTTACCAAGCAAAATGCGGGCCGGTTCCATATTGGCGTTATGCGCACCACTGGCACTGAGGAACGGCTCCTTACGGGGGCGTTTCTTGACGAAGGCCCTACGTGGTCACCAAATGGGCGTGTCATTATGTTCACACGTGAAAGCAGTGGCGCGCAGGGAGCGCCTGCTTTGTACTCTGTCGATATCTCGGGGCGTAACCTGCAACGCGTCCCGACCCCCAATGCCGCGAGCGACCCCGCATGGGGTCCGCTTTTGCCCTAAGCCATGTTATACCCATCACTGCGGGGACGAGCTGCCCGCATGTGCCCACAAGAAGGACGTTTGAAATGACCCACCGCACTCCGATTATGTTGCTGGCCGCCCTCGCGCTGTCGGCTTGTACCAGCAATCCGTTCCTCGGGGACGGCGGCGGCTTTGGCGGCACCGGCAGCGATAGCGCGCTGGGCAGTGATGGCCAGATTGTGTCCGGCTCGGTGGACGACCCCACCTCGCCTGCCTACTTTCAGCAAGCCATCGGCGATCGCGTGCTGTTTGCCGTAGACCAAAGCACCATCGGTGAAGCCGCGCGCGCTACGCTGACCGGCCAAGCAGATTTCTTGGCCCGCAATCCCGAATATACCGCTCTGATCGAAGGCCACGCCGATGAGCAGGGCACGCGGGAATACAACCTTGCGCTGGGCGCGCGCCGGGCTGCATCAGTGCGTGACTATCTGGTCAGCCAAGGCATCTCTGATGCCCGTCTGCGCACCGTCACCTATGGCAAAGAACGTCCGATTGAGCTGTGTTCAACTGAAGCGTGTTACAGCCAAAACCGTCGGTCGGTCACAGTCTTGGGTGCCGCCGGTCTGGGGAGCTAACCTATGAAACTGCCTGCACTTTTACTGTGGTCACCCGTGGCTTTTGTTCTTGCCTTTGCCACGCCGCTGTCCGCGCAGCAACCGCAGGAGCAAACGCTGGCGGATATCCGGCAGGAACTAACGGTTCTGTTCGTAGAAGTGCAGCGGTTGCGCACGCAGCTATCGACCACAAGTGCGCCGGGGACGGTTGTCTCTGGCGACACGGTGTTGGAACGGCTCGATGCGATTGAACAGGAAATGCGCCGGCTGACGGCCATTACCGAAAACCTTGAACTGCGCGTACAGCGGGTGGTTGTCGATGGCACAAACAAGGTGGGTGACCTTGAATTTCGCCTATGTGAGCTGGAAACGGCCTGCGATATCGGTTCACTCGGTGAAACGCCTAAACTGGGCGGTGATTTGACAGATACGGTGGCGACTGGCCCCGCGCCTGGTCCGGCCCCTGCACCAACCCCCGAGGTCGATGGTGAGCAGTTTGCCATAGGCGAGCAGGGTGATTTCACCCGTGCACGTGAAGCATTTGAGGCAGGGGATTATGCGGCAGCAGCAGAGCAGCTAGAGGCGTTTTCCCAGACATATCCAGGGGGGCCGCTCACGCTTGATGCGTTCTTGTTGCGTGGCGATGCACTGAGCCAGATGGGAGAGTGGCAGCCCGCCGCCCGCGCCTATCTGGACAGTTTCAATCTAGAACCCAATGGCCCCGAAGCGCCCGGTGCTTTGCTGAAACTGGGCAGAGCGTTGGACATGATCGGTCAATCGGGCGAGGCCTGTTTGATGCTGGCTGAGGTTGGTATCCGCTTTCCCGGCGCGGTCGAAGTGGCCGAGGCTGAGGCCGCACTGGCGACACTTGGCTGCTCGTGACATTAGAGGCCCGCGCCGTTGAGGCGATTAGAACGCTCTGCCCCGAGGGCACGGTTGCGGTTGCATGTTCAGGCGGTGGGGATTCGATTGCAACGCTGCATCTAACGGTGCGCGCCTTGGGTGCGGCGCGCGTCACAGCGTTGAGCGTTAACCATAATCTACGTCCTGAGGCAGCTGATGAAATTGCGCTGGTCAGTCGGCATTGCGCGGCGCTTGGTGTCGGGCATCAGGTGCTGAATTGGCAATGGTCGGGGGTCGGCAATGTCCAAGCTGCCGCCCGCGAAGGCCGCCATTCGGCGCTGCTAGGGGCAACTTCGGGCGCGATCCTGATGGGACACACGGCGGATGATCAGGCCGAAACAGTGCTGCTTCGGCTTGCACGCGGCTCTGGCGTGGATGGTTTGGCGGGTATCCGGCCTGTGTCTGGCCGTTTGATCCGACCGCTCCTTGGCGAAACTCGGGCAGATTTGCGTGATTGGTTGCGGGCCGAGGGTTTGGATTGGGTGGATGATCCATCGAATGAGGACTCCCGGTTCGATCGTATCCGGGCGCGCAAAATGGCGGAGACGCTGGCCGATCTGGGCCTCAGTCGGGCGCGGCTTCTACAGACCGCGGCATTGATGCAAGACGAGGCTGATGTGTTGGCCTATGCAGCACTAGATTGGGCCAAGACGCACGTTCGGGCCGAGGCGGGTGATTTGTTGATCGATCCATCGGCTGCGCGGACGGCGCCACCTGCGCTTGTTTCCCGGATTTTGGCGGCGGCGGTGCAGTGGATGTCGGCCAGTTCCTATAAACCCCGAAGGCAGGCCACGCAGAATTGGTTGGAACAGGCCACGTCGCAAGGCCGCGCGCCTTTGGGGGGCGTGGCGATGACCGTCCAAGATGATACGTTGCGGCTGAGCCGAGAACTGCACGCAGCCAATAGGTGCGAGAAGTCATCTGCAGCCGGACTGTGGGATCATCGCTGGCAAATCACCGGCCCGGAAGACGTAGGCGCGCTGCGGATTGCGGCCTTGGGCGACTATCTGCGTGATTGCCCTGCGTGGCGCACAACCGGATTGTCGCGCCGATCCCTAGAAGCCACGCCCGCAATTTTCGTCGATGGCGCCTTTGTTGCGGCACCTTTGGCAGGGTTAAGCCGCGGTTGGGACGCTTTTATCCCCATCTCGTTCATCACATTCCTCGAATCCCGTTGAAGTTCGCCCCATCACGGTTATCTTTAGCATAACTGGCGCAGTCCTCCCGTCGCGCCACACTTGAAGGAGTATCCCCTTGGGTAACGCGAGAAATATCGCCTTTTGGGTCGTTCTGTTCGTCCTGATCCTGTCTTTGTTCAACCTGTTCTCGGGTGGGCAGTCGTCGTCCAATGCCCGTGCGGCAGCCTATTCGGACTTTATCGCACAGGTCGAAGGCGGCGGAGTGAACTCTGTCACGTTGGACGGTGAGCGTATTTTGTTCCGCGGCGCGGATGGTCAGCAGCAAGTGACCATCAAGCCCGCTGATGTGGACGTGACTCAAACGCTTTTGGATAACGAGGTCATCATCCGTGCAGAGCCACAAGAACAGTCCGGATTTATGTCTGCGATCTCTCTTTGGTTGCCGTTCCTCGTGCTGATCGGCATCTGGATTTTCTTTATGAACCGGATGCAGGGTGGCGGCAAAGGCGGGGCAATGGGCTTTGGTAAATCCAAGGCGAAACTGCTGACCGAAAAGCAAGGTCGCGTGACATTTGACGATGTGGCAGGCATTGATGAGGCGAAAGATGATCTCGAAGAGATCGTAGAATTCCTCAGAAATCCTCAGAAATTCAGCCGTTTGGGCGGGAAAATTCCCAAAGGCGCGCTGCTTGTGGGCCCTCCCGGTACGGGTAAGACGCTGCTTGCACGGGCCGTGGCCGGTGAGGCGGGTGTGCCGTTCTTTACCATCTCGGGTTCTGACTTTGTGGAGATGTTCGTGGGTGTTGGCGCAAGTCGTGTGCGCGACATGTTCGAGCAGGCGAAGAAGAATGCGCCCTGCATCGTGTTCATCGATGAGATTGACGCCGTGGGCCGGTCCCGTGGCGCAGGCTACGGCGGTGGCAACGATGAGCGGGAGCAAACGCTGAACCAGCTTCTGGTTGAGATGGACGGTTTTGAAGCCAACGAAGGCATCATCATCGTGGCCGCGACCAACCGCCCTGATGTTTTGGACCCCGCGCTGCTGCGTCCTGGCCGGTTTGACCGTCAGGTGCAGGTGCCCAATCCCGACATCAAAGGTCGTGAGAAAATCCTTGGCGTCCACGCACGCAAAGTGCCGCTTGGCCCCGATGTGGATCTGCGCATCATTGCACGCGGTACGCCCGGGTTTTCGGGGGCTGATTTGGCCAACCTTGTGAACGAATCGGCTCTGATGGCGGCTCGTGTCGGTCGTCGCTTTGTAACAATGGAGGATTTCGAATCCGCCAAGGACAAAGTGATGATGGGTGCAGAGCGTCGCTCGATGGTCATGACCGAGGATGAAAAGGCACTGACGGCGTACCACGAAGCGGGTCACGCGGTGGTCGGCCTGTACGTGCCCGATCACGATCCGATCCACAAAGCCACGATCATTCCACGCGGTCGCGCGCTGGGTCTGGTGCTGTCGTTGCCTGAGCGGGATCAACTGTCCGTCAGTAAGCAAAAGTACACCTCCAAGATCGCGATGGCGATGGGGGGTAAGGTTGCGGAAGAGCTGAAGTTTGGGCCCGAGAATGTGACATCGGGTGCGACCTCGGACATTCAGCAGTCATCCAAGATTGCGCGTGCGATGGTCACTCAATTCGGCTTTGCCGAAGAGTTGGGCCATGTGGACTATGCCAATGAGCAGCAGTCCTATCTGGGCAACTATGGTGGTGGTACAAACCACAGCCAAGCGACCCAGCAGATCATCGATAAGAAGGTCAAAGAGATCATCGACACCGGTTATGAGACCGCTAAACGCATCCTTACGGAAAAGCGGGATGAGTGGGAAAACCTCGCTCAGGGCTTGCTGGAGTATGAGACGTTGACGGGACCTGAGATCAAAAAGGTCATGCGTGGCGAGCCTCTGAACCGTGGCGACGATGACGAAGATCACAGCACGGGTGGGACCAGCGTTACGGCGATCCCCAAGACAAAGCCCAAGTCCAAGCCTTCGGGCGGCGACATGGAGCCAGAGCCGACAGCTTAAATTGGCCTAACGCGTGTTCTGCACAAAACCCCCTGCGCGTTTGCGTGGGGGGTTTTTCTTTGTCTGCAGCCAGGGCTAAATGGGTCGCATAAACAGGAGACGACGATGCCGGCACTCAAACCGCTGAACCTAACTGGCCAGATCTTATGGCTGGGCCATGTCCGGGATCGGACTGCGGCTTTGGCATCAATCGCGCAGGCCGAAATGGTTCTGTCTTTTGCAGGCCCTGCGGGAGAGGATCACGGTGGGCTGACGCGTCCGTCATGTAGTCGGGTGATCTCTCAGTACCCCAGAGGCACTGAGATTAGGAACACACGGCAACTCTCGATCGTTTCTGCTGAGGAGTTGGCGCAGATCGCGGCGGCAATGGACGTAGATGCTTTGGACCCTTGGTTGGTTGGGGCGACGATGGTGATTGAGGGCATCCCTGATTTCAGCCACTTGCCGCCATCGAGCCGATTGCAAATCGCAAACGGCGCGACTCTGACGGTGGATATGCAAAACCGCCCATGCCACTTACCAGCGGCTGAAATTGATGTGCCACATCCGGGTAAGGGCCGCGCGTTCAAGGCCGCGGCAAAGGGCCTGCGCGGTGTGACTGCATGGGTCGAACGTGAGGGCACGGCCTGCGTCGGCGATAGTGTTACCGTTCATGTACCGGACCAGCGTGCATGGGCCTATACCGGCGATGAGCTCTAGGCGGTTGACGTCAGTAGGCTGACGACGATGCCGCAGGCCAATAGCAAAAATCCAGAATGTAGATAGAGGGTTTCAATGTTCATGGGAGCTCTCCGCTTAATGATGTTGAAGATTCCCCTGAGCGGTTAACAAAGCGTTTACGGCACAGCACCGTTCGCTGGGTTTCCGATCTGAAACGTCTGTTTCCTCTGTGGACGATTCCGATGCCCGTTTTGTCGGAAATGCACCACGGTGGGCACTGACGCGTCTCTATATGCCGAAGTATACATGAAAACTGTGGCGAATTTTACGGCCACGGGTGCATGCAGGGAGAGCAGCATGAGCTATAAGACCGATATCGAGATTGCCCGCGAGGCGTCGAAGCAGCCCATCCAAGAGATCGGCGCGAAGCTGGGCATCGACACGGCGGATTTGCTGCCCTACGGCCATGACAAAGCCAAAGTGAGCCAAGCCTTCATCGAAAGCGTCAAGGACAAGCCTAACGGCAAACTGATCCTCGTGACCGCGATCAACCCCACCCCCGCAGGTGAGGGCAAGACGACAACAACTGTGGGTCTGGGCGATGGGCTGAACCGCATCGGCAAAAAGGCCGCTGTTTGCATCCGCGAAGCCTCGCTTGGGCCGAACTTTGGGATGAAGGGTGGCGCTGCTGGCGGCGGCTACGCGCAGATCGTTCCGATGGAGGATATGAACCTCCACTTCACTGGCGATTTCCACGCGATCACCTCGGCGCACTCGCTGTTGAGCGCGATGATCGACAACCACATCTATTGGGGCAATGAGCTCGAAATCGACATTCGTCGCGTGGTTTGGAAACGCGTTGTGGACATGAACGACCGCGCGCTGCGTCAGATCACAGCGTCGCTGGGTGGCGTGGCCAACGGTTTCCCTCGCGAAGCTGGCTTTGACATCACCGTGGCGTCTGAGGTTATGGCAATCCTGTGTCTTGCGACCGATCTTGCTGATCTTGAAAAGCGTTTGGGCGATATGATCGTGGCCTATCGCCGCGACCGCACGCCCGTGTTCTGCCGCGATATCAAGGCACAGGGCGCGATGAGCGTGCTGTTGAAGGACGCGATGCAGCCCAACTTGGTGCAAACGCTCGAAAACAACCCGGCATTTGTGCATGGCGGCCCATTCGCCAACATTGCGCACGGCTGTAACTCGGTGATTGCAACGACCACGGCGCTGAAGACGGCGGACTATGTTGTGACAGAGGCGGGCTTTGGGGCCGACCTAGGTGCTGAGAAGTTCATGAATATCAAGTGCCGCAAAGCGGGCCTCGCGCCCGACTGTGTGGTGTTGGTCGCGACAGTGCGCGCGATGAAAATGAACGGTGGCGTGGCCAAAGCCGATCTGGGCGCCGAAAACGTGGACGCCGTGAAAGCTGGTTGTGCGAACCTTGGCCGCCACATCGGCAACCTCAAAAGCTTCGGTGTGCCGGTTGTCGTGGCGATCAACCACTTTGTCACAGACACGGACGCCGAGGTGCAGGCCGTCAAAGACTATGTGGTCAGCCAAGGGTCCGAGGCGATCTTGTCGCGTCACTGGGAACTGGGCTCGGAAGGGTCCGCAGAATTGGCGACACGCGTTGCGGAAATCGCAGACAGTGGCGTGAGCCAATTCGCCCCGCTTTACGCCGATGAGCTGAGCTTGTTTGAAAAGATCGAGCGCATCGCCAAAGGCATCTATCGTGCGGACGACGTGATTGCAGACAAGAAGATCCGCGACCAGCTGCGTCTGTGGGAAGAGCAGGGCTATGGTCATCTGCCGATCTGCATGGCCAAGACGCAGTACAGCTTCTCAACCGATCCGACCCAGCGCGGCGCGCCGACAGGCCATTCGGTGCCTGTGCGTGAAGTCCGTCTGAGTGCGGGGGCCGGGTTTGTCGTGGTTGTTTGCGGTGAGATCATGACCATGCCGGGCCTGCCCCGCGTGCCCTCCGCTGAAGCCATTCACCTGAATGAGGCAGGCCAAATCGAAGGCCTGTTCTAGGGGCATAAACCATCCAAGGGTCAACACCGGGCGGGCAACAAGATTACTCAGTACTCAGACCATCCGCCCGGTTTCTTGGTCCATGGCGTCATATGACACATGGCTGCGATGCGCAGCGCGCCCTATGGGTTTCCACAAAGCGCCGCACACCTGAGTGTTGGCAAACAATATGTTAAGGAGGCGTTAACATGGCGCAGATCATCGATGGAAAGGCGTTTGCCGCCAAAGTGCGCGGACAAGTGGCCGATCACGTGGCGCAATTGCGCGCGGATCACGGGATCAAGCCGGGCCTTGCCGTGGTTCTGGTGGGCGAAGACCCTGCGAGCCAAGTTTACGTAAAGTCCAAAGGCAAAATGACGGTCGAGGTCGGCATGACCTCGGTTGAGCATCGCCTGCCTGCTGATACTCCCGAAGATACCTTGCTCAGCCTGATCGCAGAGCTGAACGCAGATGCCGAAATTCATGGCATCCTTGTGCAGCTGCCACTGCCCGATCACCTTGACTCTGATCTGGTGATCAACTCGATTGATCCGGCCAAGGATGTCGATGGGTTCCACATCTCAAATGTTGGGCTGCTGGGCACGGGCCAAGACGCGATGGTCCCCTGCACGCCGCTAGGATGCCTGATGATGTTGCGTGACTATCACGGTTCGCTCAGCGGTATGGACGCTGTTGTGGTGGGCCGCTCCAACATTGTGGGCAAGCCGATGGCGCAGTTATTGCTGGGCGATAGTTGCACAGTGACCATCGCGCATTCGCGGACAAAGGATTTGGCGGCGGTGGTCAAGCGCGCGGATATCGTGGTGGCAGCCGTCGGTCGTGCTGAGATGGTCCCAGGTGATTGGATCAAACCCGGTGCGACGGTCATTGACGTGGGTATCAACCGCATTCCTGCCCCCGAAAAGGGCGAAGGAAAAACGCGCCTTGTGGGGGATGTGCATTACGAAAGCTGCGCTGAAGTTGCGGGTGCTATCACGCCCGTGCCCGGTGGTGTCGGCCCAATGACCATTGCGTGCCTGCTGGCCAATACGTTGACGGCGTGCTGCCGTGCCAATGGCCTGCCAGCGCCCGAAGGCCTGACGGCCTAGCGCGGTTGCGCTAGCGAATGTCGCAGGGGCGCTGCAGGTGCTGCGCCCCGCGGCATCGGAATTTCGACCATCGGTGTGCCGGTCAGGATGGCGGTGGCCTTTGGCTCCATCATCGTAGAAAGTGCCGCATCGCTTGACCGCAGCCCGCCCGTATACGTGCCATAAGCTGGCAGTATCAGGCGCATTTCATCCCGTAGAAAACAGGGCCGCGATAGGCTGCGACCTTGCAAGGCTACACGCGCTTTGGGGTGGTAATGCCCCGACACCTCTCCCCGAGCGCCCCCTGTCGCAATATGGCGAAAGATCAGGGGCGGCTCGTAAAAGGCATCCAGATGTGTGCCGCCAAGTTCGAGGGGGGCAGGGTCGTGGTTGCCCGCAATCCAAACCCAGCGTCGCCCGGCCATCAGCCGTTCAATCCACGTGCGATGTTCCTCTGACAGGGCCTGCTCTGAGTCCATGTCGTCAAAGGTATCCCCCAGACACACCACAATGCGTGCGCCCGTTGTCATGATGTCATGATCAAGCCGGGTAAGGGTGTCTGTGGTTTCATAGGGCGGCAACAGGCTGCCGCCGCGCCGTGCAATACGTTCGGACTTGCCCAAATGCAGATCCGAGACAATTAAACATTGGCGGCCGTGCCACCAAAGTGCGCCTGACGGCAAGGCCGTCAGCTGCGCCTGTGCAAATTCAAAAGCGTAACCTTCCATAACGTCAACAGATACCACTTCTTGCGGAAATGGAAGAGCCGACCGCTACTACTTGTTATTATCGCTTTCCAAAGCCTCAAGGCGCGCCAAAAGAGCGGCGTTCTCTTCGCGGGCTTTCTGCGCCATGGTACGCACGGCATCGAATTCTTCGCGAGTGACGAAATCACGATCCGCAAGCCAGCGGTCCATCAAGGATTTCATCGCTGTCTCAGCCTCATCCTTGGCGCCCTGAGCCACGCCCATGGCGTTCGTCATCAATTGGCCAAGGTCGTCAAAGATTTTGTTGCGCGTTTGCATGGGGGCCCCTTTTGGCTATGTGCTGGCTCCTTATATGGGCTGCGCGAGGCTGGCTCGCAACCTTGTTGCTGTCGCACCCGTTGACATCCGGTGACGGGCGGCTGATCCATCGACTATGATAAACGCTATTCCCTTCCCAAACCTTTCGCCCGAGATTTTCACGCTGTCGCTGGGGACGTTTGAATTTTCGCTCCGCTGGTATGCGTTGGCGTATATCGCTGGGCTGGGTTTTGCGTGGGCATTTGCACGGTGGCTGGTACAGCGGCCGGGGCTGTGGCCTGCGGGTCAGGCGCCTATGACGTCTGCGCAAGTCGAAGATTTCATGACGTGGGCGGTTCTGGGGGTGGTTCTTGGGGGGCGGCTCGGGTTTGTGCTGTTCTACCAGCCTGCCTACTACCTTGCCCATCCGGCTGAAATCCTGATGGTTTGGCAGGGGGGGATGGCGTTTCATGGCGGCTTCCTTGGTGTGGTTGTCGCGGCTATTATATTTGTCCGTCGCAATGGTTTGCCGTGGCTGAGTACAGGCGATCTGATCGCGATTTCGGTGCCTATTGGGCT
The DNA here is from genome assembly GCF_982993085.1 of Thalassobacter sp. Lineage (NCBI taxonomy): Bacteria > Pseudomonadati > Pseudomonadota > Alphaproteobacteria > Rhodobacterales > Roseobacteraceae > Thalassobacter > Thalassobacter sp. The sequence goes on from NZ_CEZFMW010000019.1 coordinate 23,063, forward strand.
GATGCTGGGGCGGCTTGCGAACTTTATTAATGCCGAGCTATGGGGCCGACCGACCGTGGTCGCATGGGGTGTGATTTTTCCGGGTGCGGCGGCCCAATCCTGTGGCGAGCCTTGTGTCCGCCATCCGTCGCAACTGTACCAAGCGGGGCTTGAGGGGTTTGCCCTGTTCGCCCTGCTTGTTTTTGTGGCGCTGCGGCTGCGGGGTTTTCATAAACCCGGCTTGATCATGGGGCTGTTCGTGGCTGGCTATGGGGCCGCCCGGGTCATTGTCGAAGGGTTCCGCCAACCTGATGCGCAGTTCATCACGCCGGATAATCCACTGGGGCATGTGTTTTTGGGGCTTACGATGGGGCAGCTGTTGTCGATACCGATGTTGCTGATCGGGGTATCCCTTGCAAAGTGGGCGGCGCGGCGATGAGCACGCCCCTGACCCATATCCTCGCCGCGCGCATCCGTGCGGACGGCCCTATCCCGATGTCGAGCTATATGGCCGAATGCCTACTGCACCCGACCCATGGCTACTACACAACGCGTGACCCGTTTGGTGCGGCGGGTGATTTTACGACTGCGCCTGAAATCAGTCAGATGTTTGGCGAAATGCTTGGCCTGTCCATGGCGCAGGCTTGGATGGATCAGGGGCAGCCTTCGCGATTTATCCTCGCGGAGCTTGGTCCCGGACGTGGCACCTTGATGGCGGATGTGTTGCGTGTGGGGCGGGCTGTGCCCGGCTTTGTTGAAGCAGCGCAAGTTGTCTTTGTTGAGGCATCTGAGGTATTGCGCCGCGCACAGGCGACGCGCGTGCCGGATGCCCGCTGGGTCGACAGCGTCGATCAAATCCCTGCGGATGCACCGCTGTTTCTATTGGCCAATGAATTTTTTGATGCGCTGCCGGTTCGCCAGTTTCAGCGACAAAAGGTGGATTGGGCCGAAGTTTGTGTGGGCCTTGATGCGGGCGGCGCGCTGCAACTGACGCTGCGCCCTGCGCCCGGTGCGATACCCAACCGACACAGCGATACCCAGCCCGGCGATATCGTTGAGGTATGCCCCGCGCTGCCAGGCATCATCGCCGAGGTCGCGACCCGCGTGGCTAATGGCGGCTGTGCGATCATTGTGGATTATGGTGATTGGCACTCGTTGGGTGATACGGTCCAAGCTCTGCGCGCCCACACGCCAGAGCCGATCCTTGCGGCACCCGGTGCGGCCGACCTGACGGCGCATGTCGATTTTGAGGCGATCGCACAAGCGGCCCAAAAGCAGGTGAGCGCGATGGTTCCCCAAGGCATTCTGTTAGAGCGTTTGGGCATCACGTCCCGCGCGCAAACGCTGGCCAAGAGTTTAACGGGTGCTGCACTAGATGCGCATATTGCGGCTCACCGGCGCTTGACCCATCCGGATGAAATGGGTCACCTTTTCAAAGCGATTGCCCTTGGACCAAAGGGCGGTCCGTTTCCTCCGGGGTTTGTATAGTGGGCGGGGTCGTTTGATGGGGCTCGAAATCCTTAAATCCGAAGTGCTGGGCGCTGTCCCGCATGGTTTTTTCACACGCAAAGGCGGGGCATCCTCCGGTGTGTTTCAGGGGCTGAACTGCGGCAGCGGATCATCGGATATGTCTGACGCGGTCAAGCTGAACCGTGCGCGGGTGGCAGCGGCGATGGACGTGCCGGACTTGGCAAGCGTGTTTCAGGTTCACTCTGGCGATGCCGTGGCGGTCACTGGATCTGGCCGTGCGTTGGGTGAAGCTGATGGTATCGTCACTGCAACACCGGGCGTTGCTCTGTCGATCCTGACAGCCGATTGTCAGCCAGTGCTATTTCATGACCCGAAGGCACGCGTTATTGGAGCAGCCCATGCTGGGTGGAAGGGTGCCATTGGCGGCGTGCTAGAAGCCACCGTCGCAAAAATGGAGGCCCTTGGCGCAACGGCGGGCAATATCCGCGCCGCGATTGGTCCATCGATCAGCCAGTCTGCCTACGAAGTTGGCCCCGAATTTCTGGATCGTTTTATGGAACAGGCCCCTGAGGCCGCAACGTTCTTTGCCAAGGGGGCCGGGGAAAAGTACCTTTTTGATCTGCCGGGTTACGGGCTGTCGCGTCTGCGCGCGCTTGGTGTTGCGGCTGCGGAATGGACGCAGCATTGCACCTATTCAGACCCCTCGCGGTTCTTTTCCTATCGCCGGGCCACCCATGAGGGTGAGGCCGACTATGGGCGCTTAATCTCGGTGATTCGGCTGTAGCTGGGCAATTTTTCTTCAGTATTGACACAAAACCGTCGTTAACGTTTGTTAATGCTGGCTGCGAAACAGTGGGTCGCCGATAAGGTACGCTTTCGCGAAAAGTGTTGCGAGGCGGACCAAAAAACACGAATTTTAGTACCGCATAGCCCTCCCCTGTAGGGAGAGCGTTTCGGGCGGTGAGGACCGCTCGGGGCACACCGAGGCCCTGACATGGAAAATAAATCCATGGGCTTAGGGAATTTAGCGAGGGGCGTCGTGCCGTTGCGCGGCGGCTCGTAAAAAGTAATTTTTATGAAGTAACACGGGCACGTCCTTTGCGGGGCGTGCCCTTTTTCTTTTAGCCAATAATGCGGTTCACATGGCCCATTTTTCGGCCCGGCTTGGCCTCTGCCTTGCCGTATAGGTGGACCTGAGTGCGAGTGGCGCGCATCTGCGCTTTCAAGTCCGCGACATCGTCTCCGATCAGGTTCAGCATTTCAACATCGGCGTGGCGCTGACCATCGCCCAATGGCAGGCCGACGACCGCACGAATGTGTTGCTCAAACTGATCCACAGCGCAGCCCGCTTGGGTCCAGTGACCTGAGTTGTGCACACGTGGGGCAATCTCGTTCACGATTAGCCCATCTGAGGTCACAAACAGCTCAACCCCCATAACACCAACATAATCGAGCGAGGTCAGAATTTTGCCCGCAAGCAGTGCCGCGTCCATTCGCTGGCTGCCGGTGAGGCGGGCAGGAACGGTTGTTGTGTGCAGAATGCCATCGCGGTGGACGTTCTCGCCGGGGTCAAAACAGACGACTTCGCCAGTAAGGCCTCGCGCCGCGATGACCGAAACCTCATGACTGAAGTCGACAAATCCCTCAAGGATTGCTGGTGCACCGGCCATCGACGCCAGTGCATCGGCCGCATCATCCGCTGTCTTGAGACGCGCTTGACCTTTACCATCATACCCCAACGTGCGGGTCTTGAGGATCGCGGGCGCACCGATCGCAGCAATCGCGGCATCAAGGCTCGCCGCATCGCTGACATCTGCAAACGGGGCAGTTTGCAGGCCTAATTCTTGAAGGAATGTCTTTTCTGTCAAACGGTCCTGAGACGCCGCAAGTGCCGCACGTCCGGGCCGGATGGGTTTGAGCGTTTCCAACAAATCCAGTGCTGCTGTTGGGATATTCTCGAACTCATAGGTAATGACATCCACGGCATCGGCAAAGGCGCGCAGTGCGGCGTGATCATCATAGGGGGCTGTCGTGACCTGCTCGGCCACATGGCCCGCAGGGGGCTGCGCACCGGGTTCAAAGATATGGCACCGATAGCCCAGGCGTGAGGCTGCAACCGACAGCATGCGTCCCAACTGCCCGCCGCCCAAAATACCAATTACGCTACCAGCGGGGAGGGCATCACTCATCGGTCGGCTCCTGCGGGATTGATGCGGAAAGTGCCGCGCGCCACCCATCCAACCGTTCTGCCAATGCTGGGTCTTGAAGCGCCAGAATGCCCGCTGCCATCAGGCCCGCGTTGGCTGCACCAGCCGCGCCGATTGCCATGGTTGCCACCGGATAGCCCTTGGGCATCTGTACGATAGAATAGAGGCTATCCACCCCCGATAGCGCCTTGGTCTGGACCGGTACGCCGATCACCGGGACCCGCGTTTTGGACGCCATCATACCGGGCAAATGCGCGGCCCCGCCGGCACCAGCGATAATAACCTGAAGGCCACGGCCAACAGCCTCGCGGCCATAGTCCCACAAACGATCAGGCGTGCGATGCGCCGACACAATGCGGGCCTCATAAGCGATGCCAAGATCATCCAAAACAGAAGCGGCTTCCTTCATCGTGGGCCAATCCGATTGGCTGCCCATGATGATACCGACAGGCGGTGTAGTCATTTTCGCCGTCCTTTTATGCGATAATATCGGGGGTAAGCTCGTCCTCGACCCGTGCGATCTGGTCTTTTAGGTGGAGCTTTTGTTTCTTGAGCCGGCGGAGCGTTAGCTGATCGGCCGTGGCCTGCCCACCTAACGCGTCAATGGCTACATCAAGGTCACGATGCTCGCGGCGCAAAACTTCTAGTTTTACACGCAGGACCTCTTCGTGGGTCATCTTGTCAGGCTGTGGCGTCATGGGTGGCAGCTATCGGCATCAAGGTCACGTGACGTGAAAGCTTTTCTTAGCGTCATTTTAGGTCTCAAGCAAAGGGGCATTGCATCAAAGACGATGCAATCCCATATTAATTCTATGCGCAGGGTGCCGCGTGTCGGGCCTTTGCGTGCGTTAATCGCTTCTCGAAGGGTTACCTGATGACGAAACTTACCTTGGCTACTCATCCGTTTTTGCTCGGTTTTGATGAGCTAGAGCGGCTGGTGGAGCGGACCGCGAAATCCGGCAACGACGGATATCCGCCCTATAATATCGAACAAACGTCCGACAATGCATTTCGGATCACGTTGGCTGTGGCTGGCTTTGCCGAAGAGGATCTGTCGATCACTCTTGAGGACAAACAGCGGGTGATCCGTGGGCGCTCGACCGACGACAGTGAGGGGCGCGTGTTTTTGCACCGTGGCATTGCGGCGCGTCAATTCCAGCGATCATTCGTGTTGGCGGATGGTGTCGAAGTTGCGGGTGCCGCGATGGAGAACGGGTTGCTGCACGTGGATATGAAACGTTCGGTGCCAGAGACCGTTGTTCAAACGATCAAGATCAAGAAAGGGTAAGGATATGACAGAGAATTTTGACATTAAGGCCCCTGAGGGTGACGCGCCGCTGGTATACGTCCGCCCGGTTGAGGTGGCGGATTTGCCCGAAGCTGTGCGTGCCGAAGCGGGTGATGTAGAGACGCTCTATGCCTTGCACCGTCCCAACGGTCAGCAGTTGGCGTTGGTTCGGGACCGCAAACTGGCATTTGTACTGGCTCGCCAGAATGACCTTACGCCGGTGAGCGTGCACTAAATCGATGTATGGCGGGGGTGTCCCCGCCATAGCCTGTCTTTGGGGATTGGGGCGCGCAGCCTATTTGGCTGAGATCAACCCCATGCTTTCCAGCTTAAGCAGAACTTGTTGGGCGCAATTGTCCACTTCGTACCCTTCAGTATCGACCACCAACTCGGCTGCGGTGGGTGCCTCATAGGGATCGGAGATCCCAGTGAATTCCTTGATCTTGCCCTCCCGCGCCAGCTTATACAGACCCTTGCGATCCCGCCGTTCACATTCCGCTAGTGCGGTGGCGACGTGGACTTCAACAAAGGCACCGAACTGTTCGATATCCTCGCGCACGGCGCGCCGGGTGGCGGTGTAGGGTGCGATGGGCGCACAGATCGCGATCCCGCCGTTCTTGGTGATTTCGCTTGCGACATAACCGATACGGCGAATGTTCAGATCTCGGTGTTCTTTGCTGAAACCCAGTTCCGAGGACAGGTTCTTGCGTACGATATCCCCATCTAGCAACGTCACGGGGCGCCCGCCCATTTCCATCAGCTTGACCATCATGGCGTTGGCAATGGTGGATTTGCCCGAGCCGGAAAGCCCGGTGAAGAACACGGTGAAGCCCTGCTGCGATCGGGGTGGTGATGTGCGACGCAATTCATTCACAACCTCAGGGAATGAGAACCATTCTGGGATCTCAAGGCCTTCACGCAGGCGGCGACGCAGTTCCGTGCCCGAGATATTGAGGATGGTTACATCATCTTTGTCGGTGATCTCATCGCTGGGTTCATACTGGGCGCGCTCTTGCACATAGACCATGTGCTTAAAGTCGACCATTTCGATGCCCATTTCTTCTTGATGGGCGCGGAATAGGTCCTGCGCATCATAGGGGCCGTAGAAATCTTCGCCGGCTGAGTTTTTGCCTGGGCCTGCGTGGTCGCGTCCAACGATAAAGTGCGTGCAGCCGTGGTTGGCGCGGATCAGCCCGTGCCACACCGCTTCGCGCGGGCCGGCCATGCGCATTGCAAGGTTCAAAAGGCTCATGGATGTGGTCGCTTGCGGGTACTTGTCCAGCACCGCCTCATAGCAGCGTACGCGCGTGAAGTGATCCACATCGCCGGGTTTGGTCATCCCAACAACGGGGTGCAGCAGCAGGTTTGCTTGCGCCTCACGAGCCGCGCGGAACGTCAATTCTTGGTGGGCGCGGTGTAATGGGTTGCGCGTTTGGAAGGCAACGATGCGGCGCCAGCCCAGCTTGCGGAAGTATGCGCGCATTTCGTTGGGTGTGTCGCGGCGTGCGCGGAAATCGTAGTGAGTGGGCGGTTGAATGCCCGTGATTGCGCCGCCCAAATAGACGGGCCCCGCCGTGTTGTGCAGATAGTTGACTGCCGGGTGGGCCAGATCGTCTGCGCCAAAAACCATCTCTGCTTCACGGGCTTTGTTGGGTCGATACGCATCTGAAATCGAAAGGATCGCAAGGATCACGCCTTCTTGGTCGCGCAGGGCAATGTCTTGCCCAGCCTCAATGCCTTCGGCAAATGCCTCGGACACATCTAGGGTGATCGGCATGGGCCAAAGTGTTCCATCCGCTAGGCGCATATTTTCCACGACGGAGGTGTAATCTTCTTGGCTCAGAAACCCTTTGAGCGGGCTGAAGCCGCCGTTCATCAATAGCTCAAGATCGCAAATCTGGCGCGGGGTCAGGTCCCAACTGGGCAGGTCTCCGGCATCTACTTTCAGTTTCTGCGCGCTGTCTTGGCTAACATACAGTTCTTGAATCGGGGTCAGATTGGAATTCATTGGAAATGTCCTATTGAGAGGAGGAAGAAAGCTGCTGCCGGAGCCGGATAGTTCGACATGCAGAGCGTGATATTCGGCGCGCTTGCGCGCTAGGAAGTGATCCGCAAGGCGCGCTTTGGTCGCTGCGCCTTTGGTCGTGAGGGTGTAGTTGAACCGGGCCCGTTTGTCGGGGCCGGGTCTATCAGAAATAGTGATCAAATCCTCTGCGCTCAGGGCGCGGAGCAGGGTGTTGAGCCGCCCAAGCGAGATGCCCAACGCTTCAGCCGTCGTTCGCTGCGATTGTCCGGGCGCAACATCAAGTTGTCGCAGAAGGCGAAAACGTAGATCGTCGTCAGCATGCATATTTTGAAAAGGGGTTGTCAAAATGGACTCTATGAAATGTGTTCAATGGTGAACGCATTTCATAGACTTTTCAAAACTCAAAGAGAAATCGACATCAATGCGGCAATTTTCTTGGGTTTGGTATCGTTTCGCAGGGCTTTGGGAAAAGGGGCGCCCTCAGTTCGGGATAGGCCAGACTCGCGCCTCAGAAATCGCTTCGCGCCGTTTGCATCAGAGGTCTTCCTTGATGGCTTTCATCATGAGATCGATCGCTGCTTCTGGATTGTAAATATCAATCGGAACAATGCAATCTGAGGGTAAGCCTTCTTGGGTAGCCCTCCGTCCTTTTCAAGGGCGAGATACTACTTCGAGGGTAAGATGGGCAGTCCTGCAATTCGGAAGCAGCGTAGGTAAAGGGTAGCTTTCACGGCTATTCACCAAAAGCACATCAGCGTCTACGCAGACAAGACGCCTATGGGCAAAGCGATCATCGTTCACTTCCTTGGCGAAATCCGGCGCCTTCTAAACGATTGATGCGGCCGGAATGTCTGTGCGGATTTGCCCCCGAATGGGTGCGGTCATAAAAGAATCTCTAGCTCTCTTCTTCTGCCAAGAACTTCTCCGCCTCAAGAGCGGCCATGCAGCCCATTCCGGCGCTGGTGACGGCTTGGCGATAGATGTGGTCTGTCAGATCACCTGCCGCAAATACGCCTGGGATTGAGGTCGCTGTGCTGTCGGGTTTGGTGACGACGTACCCGCCCATGTGTGTCTCGAGCTGATCTTTGACCAGTTCGGACGCTGGCGCATGGCCGATGGCGACAAAGAAGCCTTTGCAAGGCACTTCGGTTACCTCACCGGTGCCCACATGGCGAGCTTTCACGCCCTCAACGCCGAGAGGCGTCTCAGATCCGATGACTTCATCAACCGAGTGGTTCCAAAGAACCTCGACTTTTGGGTTCTTGAACAGTCGGTCTTGCAGGATTTTCTCGGAACGCAGCGTGTCGCGACGGTGGATCAGCGTCACCTTGGATGCGAAGTTCGTAAGAAACAGAGCTTCCTCAACGGCGGTGTTCCCGCCGCCGATGACCACAACCTCTTGGCCGCGATAGAAAAAGCCGTCGCAGGTGGCGCAGGCCGAAACGCCAAATCCCTTGAATTTCTCTTCGGAGGGCAGGCCTAGCCACTTGGCTTGAGCGCCAGTGCACAGGATCACAGCATCGGCAGTATAGATCGTGCCGCTGTCGGATTGGGCGGTGAATGGGCGCTTGGACAGGTCAATGCTCGCGATGTAGTCGGCAATGATTTCGGTGCCAACAGCGCGGGCGTGGGCCTCCATATTCACCATCAAGTCAGGGCCTTGAATTTCGGTCTCGCCGGGCCAATTTTCCACCTCGGTCGTGATGGTCAGCTGCCCGCCGGGTTGGATGCCTTGTATCAACACAGGCTCTAACATCGCGCGCGAGGCGTAAACGGCCGCCGTGTAGCCTGCGGGGCCTGAGCCGATGATTAAAACGCGGGTGTGGCGGGTTTGGGGCGAGGTGTCGGACATCGGCGCGCGGCCTCCTGAAAATACGCTGGCAGCCCGATATAAGCGGCGCGAGCGAGGGATGGAAGGCCTCGATTAGAGCTTCGCATTTCTTGCGCTGAAGTGAAACATTGTTGCGCATGTCTGGTGCGCAATGTAAGATATGAAAATCGAGGCGTGGAGGACACCGGACCGTGGCTATATCAAAATTAGATCCAATCGATAGAATGATTCTAGCAGAGCTTCAGGCCGACGGGCGCATGACCAATGTCGAGTTGGCCAAGCGTGTGGGCATCAGTGCGCCCCCCTGTTTGCGTCGTGTTCGTAGCCTTGAGGAAGCGGGTTACATCCGTGGTTTTCATGCCGACGTGGACGCGCGCGCGCTGGGTTTTGAGGTGCAGGTGTTCGCCATGGTAGGGCTGCATTCGCAGGCCGAAACAGACCTGAGCGCGTTTGAGGCAAAATGTGCCGATTGGCCACTGGTGCGTGAGTGTCATATGCTGAACGGTGAGATCGATTTTATCCTGAAATGCGTGGCACCGGATTTGTCGAGCTTTCAAAGCTTTTTGACTGGGCAGCTGACATCTGCAGAAAATGTGGCGAGCGTCAAAACCTCACTGGTAATCCGTGGGGCCAAGGATGAGCCGGGCGTTCCGTTCGACGTACTAGAACAGCGGCTTGAGCAAATAGCCTAAGCACACGACACGCTAAAAGACCTCAAGATTACGAGCTTCTGACACAGATAGATGTGCGATGCGCTGCGGTCCAAATCCGTTGCGTGCACTGAGGTGCGGGAACAGCCGCGCCAGTTCACGCAGGCTGTCTTGGTTCAGCAGATGATGCGCGTTGCGGCAGGGGTGGAAGCTCTCGATGGGCAGACCGTTTGCAATGACGGCCTCATGGCTGTGCACCGCCAAGTTGTAGACGGTCACCTCACTGGCGGGCAAAATGCGGGTGACGTTGTAGCTATCCTCAAAGGCGGTGATCGGCGCAAAGCCCATGTCTTGACCGACCAGCTTGCGGCACGCGGGTGTACGCAATAGCACCGCAGCGGCATGGGCCAGCATCAAATCATGGGTAGGAGCATTATGACCAAAGGCTTCGGCGCTGACGCGGTATAGTGGAGCGCGCGTCTGGGTGCTGGGTCCTGCGCCCTCTGCATAGCAATGAGAGCCGATCCATTGCACCTTTGCCGGCGGGCCAAAAGCTGTGTTGACCATCATGCCGGGGATCAAATCTTCAATCGCGATCTGGCCTTCAGGCGTATTGAGCAGGGTGCCTCTTGCCAGACTGGAGACAGCCGCCTCTATCACTTCTGATACAGGTAGCATCCGGGTTTCCCATTCGGGGTGCCCTTGTGCATTTAGCCAAGACAGATCGAATGAGGCGCGAGGTCTACCTGCCGCTTCCTTCTGTGAGGGGCGTATAGATGTGGAGGACCTGAAGACGGAATTCATGGCAGGCTTTCAGCGTGACGGCCCCCACCGTTGTGTCCCTAGTATCGCCTTTAGCGCGTTATTTTCTCAAGTTCTGTCAAAGAAACAATAGGTTTCGATCACAATGCGCGCTTATGGTAATCACTGTCGCGCCGCCCATGCCCAATCGGCCACAGGCGTGCAACAGTTTGACCCTATCCAAGGCACAAGCGTGCAAGCCGGGGCCAACACGCGGCGAATCTACGTCAAAGGTCTGTTCTGTCCACAACGTGTAGAAACGGCTCGCCGCGCTCATTTCGTGCGATATTGGCTGCGATCTGCTCTGATGCAGTATCGGAACGAGTCTCGCTTGCGATGTGCGGCGTGACGGTCACGCGGGGGTGACGCCAATACGCGTGCTCTGGTGGCAAGGGCTCGACCCGGAAGGTATCAAGCGTGGCGTGCGCAATTGCACCACTGTCCAGAGCCGCCAGAAGGGCTTTATCATCGATCAACCCGCCACGCCCCGGGTTCAGCACATAGGCCCCTTTGGGCAATAGGCTGAGCCGTTCGGCGTTTAACAGATTTTCGGTTTTGGAGGTCAGAGGCGTCAGAAGGATGAGGATTTCAGAGTGGCTCAAAACCTCGTTCAAGCCTTCCTCTCCTGTGTAGTTGGTCACACCGGGCACGTTTTTGGCGGACCGGCTCCAGCCCATAACCTGAAAGCCGAGCCCCGCGAGGGCTGCGCCGCAGGCCCCGCCCAATTCACCCAAGCCCAAAATGCCCACCTTGCGCCGGGACATCAGCGGGGTCATCGCCCGGCCAGACCGCCACTGACCGTCTTGGCCGTGGATATGGGTATCGATGTCCATGTGGTGCCGGAGCGTGTGGGCCAGCACCCATTGCACCATGCCATCGGTTAACCCTGGATCGACCATGCGCATCAAAGGCGCGGTTAGCGTCTTGTTCCCGATGACATCCTCGACGCCTGCCCATAGGTTCATGACCCCTTTTAACCGCGTATAGGGCCGAAAATCTTGGACAAAGCTGGAGGGGGCATAAACGATGTAATCTACGTCTTGCGGGGTCATTTCGGGCGCGATGACGGCATCCGTCAGGCCCTCAGCATCTAGGGCTCGGCGCAAATGGGGGGCGTAGTCCGACCACATTTCAGGGCGGTCAGCAAAGAGAATATTAACCATTACGGGTCCTTGGTCGATGGATATGTGCGGATTGGACGACCCCAAAGCCGACCATAAGAACCAGCATGGCGGAGCCGCCATAACTGACAAGTGGCAAAGGCACGCCGACGACCGGAGCCAAGCCCATGACCATCGACATATTTACCGCAAAGAACAAAAAGAACGTCACCGCGATGCCGAGTGTCACAAGAGACGAAAACCGGTCTCGGTTGCGTAACGCTGAGATGACGCAGAATACGATGATCAGCGTATAAAGCGTCAGCAGGGACAGCGCGCCGATAAAGCCGAACTCTTCAGCCAGCGTGGTAAAGATAAAATCCGTGTGCTTTTCGGGCAGAAAATTCAGCCGTGATTGCGTGCCTTGCATATAGCCACGCCCGGTCCACCCACCAGAACCAAGCGCAATCTTGGATTGAGTGATGTGATAGCCTGCGCCCAAAGGGTCGGTTTCGGGGTCAAGAAAGGTGTCGATCCGGCGATATTGGTAGTCCTTCAGGATCTGCCAACTGGTGCCTTTGGATTGTAGAACCGCAGTCACCAGTCCCACGCCGGCCGCGATCACCGTCGCAAAATAGGCCCAGTGGACGCCCGCGAAAAACATCATCGCCCCGCCGCCGGCCAGCAGCAAAATCGCGGTACCAAGGTCGGGCTGCATAAGCGTAAGCATGACCGGCAGCAGGATCAGAGCCACTGGGATCATGACCCAAATCGGCCGTGAGGCTTTTTCGGCCGGAAGCCAGTCGTAATAGGCTGCCAACATCATGACCAACGTAATCTTCGTAAGCTCGGATGGTTGCAGTCGCATGAACCCAAGGTCGATCCACCGCTGCGCGCCCATGCCCACGACCCCCACGAATTCCACCGCCAAAAGCAGCGCGATTGAGATCGCGAACAACAGCGCAGACAGATTGCGCCAAAGCCAGATGGGGATCATCGCGACGATAAACATTGCCGCAAGACCTAGACCAAATCGTTTAAGTTGCGGCTCGGCCCATGGGCTCCAAGACCCCCCGGCTACGGAGTACAGCTGCATCACACCAATTGCCACAACGGCCGCAATCAACACGACCAGCGCCCAGTTCAGGTGCAGCACTTTGCGCAGACCCGATGGGACCTGCGCGACA
>NZ_CEZFMW010000020.1:0-35377 GCF_982993085.1 Thalassobacter sp.
GGGGCGTCGCAGTGCGGCGCCCCTAGTTTTTTGCGCGATCCCGCTGTCGCGCCTCATAGGCGTCCCAAACGTGCATGCGCCCCTTCTGACGCGCGTCCGCCAGCCAGAGTTTGCGGCGCAAGCCATCGGCTTCTAGTGCGCGATACCGACCATTGGAAAACTTGGGCCAATCCAGCGCAAGGCCCAGCTTGACCATTTCTGCCGAAAGATCGCGGCCATCGTCCAACGTACATCGCGCGACACAGCGGCCATGGTCGTCCTCGGCGATGATGTGTGCATGTACCCGCTCACCTTTGCACAGCTTGAACAAGGCCCATTTGGCAGTCTTGCCATGGGGGTGGTTAAACTCTGGAGCGTCAACGCCAAACAATCTGATCTCACGTTTCTTTATCCGAAGGCTATCTCCATCAATGACATAAGCTGCCCCGACGAGGACTTCACGAGGCTGCACCGGGGGCGTCACCTTGATTGGTGCGGATTTAGGCGGGATTGGTGACTGTGCTGGCGCTTTGATTTGCGACGTTTCTGTCGCCACCGTCTTTGCCGAGGCAGCCACTGCGGGTGGTTCAACCGATATGGGGTCCGGCGCGCTTGGCCCTATGTGGCGCTCCGCTTTGGGCGTGGGGGCACTATTCTGCGGCGGCGAAGGTGTTTTGCTGGATCGCAGGCTCTGAATGATCGCTATCAAGCCAAGCGCGAATGCTACGCTGAGTACTAACGATAGCGGGTCCAATGGCGTCTCCGGCTGGCGTTGGGCATAATGTGCCGTGCCAGCCGAACGTAGCACCCGCCTGAGCGCCCACCCTAGTTAAATCTCAATGAGATATCTAAAGAGCGTGCGGATTATCAGCTAGTTTGAAAAATAGTCGCGCAGGATCGAGGTGTAGATGCCCTTCAACTGGCTGATCTGCTCAACACGTACGCGCTCATCCACGGCGTGCATCCGATGCCCCACAAGACCGAACTCCACGACCGGGCAGTGGCGCATCACAAACCGCGCGTCCGACGTGCCGCCGCCTGTGGACATTACGGGCACGCGGTTGGTTTCGCGTTGTACCGCGCGCGCGACCAGATCGGTCAACGGCCCGGGCGGGGTAAGGAAGCTTTCGCCTGACACCCGCGTCGTCATCGCAATGCTAACGCCAAATTCCGCCGCCACTTTGTCTGCTTCCGATTGCAACCAATCGGTTAGCGACGCGCTTGTGTGGATGTCATTGAAACGGATATTGACGGTGCCCCGCGTTTCAGCGGGAATGACATTGGTCGCGGTGTTGCCCGTGTCGATCGTGGTGACCGCTAGGGTCGATGGATCAAAATGCGCATTGCCCTGATCCAGCTCATGACGGCTAAGCCGGTCCATCAGCGTGACCAAAGCTGGCATTGGGTTCAACGCCTTGTGCGGATAGGCAACATGGCCCTGCGTGCCGGTCACCGTAAAAAACGCTGAGATTGAGCCGCGCCGCCCGATCTTCATCATGTCGCCCATGTCCGTGGCTGACGTCGGCTCGCCCACTAGGCAATCGGTCATCGCCTCGCCCTGCGCGGCCATCCAGTCCAGCAAGGCCACGGTGCCGTCCGTTGCGGGGCCTTCTTCATCCCCGGTAATCGCAAGGATCAGCGCGCCGTCGGGCGGGGTGTCGCGTACAAATTCAACTGCGGCTGCAACAAAGGCCGCAACACCGGATTTCATGTCCGTCGCGCCGCGCCCGTACAGCCAGCCGTCCTCAATTTCCGCGCCAAAGGGTGCCTTGGTCCACTCATTCACGTCACCCAATGGGACCACATCCGTGTGCCCGTTGTAGCCAAAGGTGCGCGCATGGCCTTTGTCACCCCAGCGGGCAAACAGGTTTGACGTCTCGCCCCGGTCGACGCGGGTACATGTGAACCCGGCTTCCTCCAATAGGTCTTGCAGCAAGACAAGCGCGCCACCCTCCTCTGGCGTAATAGAGGGGCAGCGAACAAGGCGGGCGGTCAGGTCAACAGGATCAATCATAGCGCCTGCCTAGCGCAAGGCGCGCCCCTTGAGAATAGCCCCCTCGCCAAAACGCGCGCGGATTTTGTCGGTGGCCCGTTCCGCGTCGGCCCGCTTGCCCGCGTCAGGGTCCAACAGATCGGCGGTGCGATCCGCACCCTCAGCGGGCTCCAGATCGGATATCCCGACTCCCAACAACCGGAACGGCCCGCGCACGCCCGCCGCATCATACAGCCCCTTGGCTGTGCGATAGATCCGGTCGGCCATCTGCGTGGCATCCCCCAGCGAAAGCCGCCGCGTGATTAGGGCAAATTCCGCAGTCTTTAGCTTTAGCGTCACGACCCGCCCCGCGATCCCCTTGGCCTTGGCCCGGTCGCTCACCTTTTCTGCTAACCGCCAAATATGGCCATCCAGCACGTCACCATCCGCCGTATCGTCATGAAATGTCGTCTCATTTGAGATCGACTTGACCGGCGTGCGGGACGACACCTTGCGCGGATCCTGGCCTCGGCTCAGGTGCCATAAACGGTCACCCATACTGCCAAATCGCGCACCCAGATCGGCTCGATCCCAGCGGCGCAAGTCCGCAAATGTGCGGATGCCAGCGGTCTCCAGTGCGTCTTGCCCGGCGGGGCCGATGCCAAAAATCATCCGAACCGGCTTGTCCTGCAAAAATGCATCCGTTTCCGCTGCACCAATCACCGCAAACCCCTGCGGTTTATCAAGGTCCGAGGCGATTTTTGCCAAGAACTTGTTGTGCGACAATCCAATAGACCCGGTGATCCCGATCTCGTCACGCATACGCTTCACCAGCCGCGCCAGCATTACTGCAGGCGGGGCGCCATGCAGCCGCGCCGTACCGGTCAGGTCCATAAACGCCTCATCCAATGACAGTGGCTCGACTTCCGGGGTCAGCTCTTCCATCAAGGCCCGCACCGTGCGTGAGACTTCGACATAGACCTCCATCCGCCCCCGCACGACCACAGCCTCGGGGCACAGCTTAATCGCTTGAAACATCGGCATTGCAGACCGCACGCCCTTGATCCGTGCAATGTAGCAGGCGGTCGATACAACCCCGCGCCGCCCCCCACCGATGATGACCGGCTTGTCAGCCAGTTCCGGATTGTCGCGCTTTTCGACGCTGGCATAAAACGCATCACAATCCATATGCGCGATGCCCAAATCCCACAATTCCGGGTGTGACAGCAACCGGGGCGAGCCACACGATGGGCACCGCCGGGGAGCAGCCTCTAGCTGGGCCAAACAATCGCGACAAAGGGTGGGCATAGCCTAATCTACCCGCAACGCCCCCCGCGCAGCAATGGGTTCCGCAACAGGTGTGAACGCCCTATATATACCCATGGGGCATGTTGGAGAGCATTATGAACATTGAAGATATCCTATTGGGCTTTGTCGGAAACAACGCGGTTTGGATCGTGCTGGCCGGTTTTATTATCACAACGATCCTTCTTGGCGTACGCATCGTGCCCCAATCCGAAAAACACGTGGTAGAGCGGTTTGGCCGCCTTCGGTCGGTACTTGGGCCAGGGATCAACCTGATTGTGCCGTTTCTGGATAAGGTCGCGCACCGAATTTCAATCCTCGAACGCCAATTGCCAAACGCCAGCCAAGACGCGATCACCGCCGACAACGTGTTGGTGCAGGTGGAAACATCGGTGTTCTACCGCATCACCGAGCCTGAGCGCACCGTCTACCGCATCCGTGACGTAGACGCCGCTATCGCCACGACCGTGGCGGGCATCGTCCGGGCTGAAATCGGCAAGATGGAGTTGGACGATGTGCAGGCCAATCGCTCAAGCCTCATTCATGAGATTAAGATCGCGGTTGAAACAGCCGTGGATGACTGGGGGATTGAGGTCACTCGCGCCGAACTGCTGGACGTGAACCTCGACCAAGCGACCCGTGATGCGATGCTCCAACAGCTGAACGCCGAACGCGCCCGCCGCGCCGCCGTGACAGAGGCTGAGGGCGCGCGCCGTGCCGTCGAACTCGCCGCCGACGCAGACCTTTATGCCGCCGAACAAGCGGCCAAAGCCCGCCGTGTCCAAGCCGATGCCGAAGCCTACGCCACCCAAGTCGTTGCACACGCGATCAAGGAAAATGGCCTTGAGGCGGCCCAATATCAAGTCGCTCTCAAACAGGTCGAAGCTTTGACCGCGCTAGGCGCGTCACAAGGCTCCCAAACCGTGGTCGTCCCAGCCTCCGCAATGGATGCTTTCGGTGAGGCCTTCAAAATGCTGCGGGGTCGCACGTGATGCTCTGGGCCACGTGGTGGATCTGGATCGTCGCGGCCATTATCCTCGGCATCCTCGAAATGCTGGCACCCGCATTCGTTTTGCTGGGCTTCGCAATCGGGGCGGGGCTGGTCGGCGCAGGCCTCGGCCTTGGCGTCCTGACCGGGGTCAGCCTGTCCGCACTTATGGCCATCTTCGCCATCGCTTCATTGGCCGGTTGGATCGCCCTGCGGCTGATGTTCCGGGTCAAAGGCGATAAGCCCAAAACCTTCGACTACGACATTAACGACTAGCCAAAGCTCTTTGGTTTAAAAATATCCCGGGGGAGGCCCGTTTGGGCCGGGGGCAGCGCCCCCTCCGCCCTAGCAGTTCATCAAATGGACCGAAGTTCCTCAACAACCGCCTGCGCGGCGATACGCGGATCGGTGGCTGTGTGGATCGGGCGGCCCACAACGATGTGGTCGGCCCCATCCCCAATCGCAGAGGCAGGCGTCGCCACGCGCTTCTGATCGCCCAAGGCCGCACCCGTAGGCCGCACACCCGGCGTCACAATCAACCGGCCTTTGGCTTCGGGCAACGCTCGGATCAACGCCGCCTCATGGGGTGATGCAATTACCCCGTCAGCACCGGCCTCCAGGGCGCGTCCGGCGCGTTCCACGACCAAGTCGCCAATTGCGCCGTCCTTGATCATGCAGGCGTCCAAATCGGTCCGGTCCAAGGACGTCAGCACTGTTACCGCAAGGATTTTCAGGTTCGATCCCGCAGCCCCTTCTTTGGCCGCCCGCACCACGTGTGGGTCACCATGTACCGTTAAAAAATCGATATCGAATTGTGCCAAACCACGCACAGCGGCTTCAATCGTATTCGAGATGTCAAAAAGCTTCATGTCGAGGAAGATCTTCTTGCCGTGCTCGTCCTTTAGCTCATTGGCCAGTGCAAGGCCGCCGCCGGTCAGCATGCCTAGACCGATCTTGTAGAATGATACCGCATCGCCCAACCGCTCAGCCAAGGCCAGACCTGCCAGCGCGTTGGGCACGTCCATCGCCACGATCAGGCGGTCATCAGCGGGTGTTTGAGTTTGGTCGGTCATGGCATCGGCTCCGGGGTCAGGTCGCCGCTCTCCTACGCCGCCGTGCCGGGTGGTGTCCAGTGAAGTGGTGCTCAAAACAATGTATACATTGATGTATACGTTATGCTCCGGCCATTCGCAGGACCTCAGCCCACTCCTCTGGTGTGACGGGCTGGACGGACAATCGCGGTGACTTCACCAATGCCATGTCTGCTAGCGCGGGGTTGGCTTTGACCTCGGCCAAGGTGACGGGGCGGGGCAAAGGGCCTTTGGCGCGGATGTCCACACATTCCCAGCGTGGATCATCCGTACTGCTGTCGGGGTGAGCAAGGGCGCAGACCTCGACAATGCCCACCACTGCTTTTTCATCCTGCGAATGGTAGAAAAATCCCAAGTCACCGACCGCCATGGCCCGCATGAAATTGCGGGCCTGATAGTTGCGCACGCCGTCCCATTCTTCACCCTGATCGCCTTTGGCGACCTGATCGGTCCACGACCAAACGGAGGGTTCAGATTTAAAGAGCCAGTGCGCCGCCATCAGCCGATAACCCGGTTCCATGCCTCAATCCGAACGTCTGCGAACAGATCGGCTAGCTTGTAGGGGTCGGCGGCGGCCCAGCTTTCGGCGGCGGCGCGGTCCGCCACGTCCAAAATCACCAAAGACCCGCACATATCGCCGTTTGCGTCCAGAAACGGCCCCGCTTGCGTGACGTTCGTGGCCTTGAGGTAGGCCACGTGATCGGCGCGGTTGGCTTGGCGGACCTCTAAGTGGTCGGGTTTATCGGTGCAGATGACAACATAAAACATGGGTTATTCCTCTTTCAGGCGCCTGCTGAGCAAGCGGGACATAGCATCTTTGACGGTGATTTGGCCCGTGACAATCGCGGCGGTCACGGCAGTGATCGGCAGGTCCAGCCCTTCGGCAGTGGCGCGGGCGTGCAGGGCTTGGGCCGTGGCGCGGCCTTCGACAGTGGCGTTGGCAGGGCTGGTCCCGGCCCCCAGTGCAAGCCCGTAGGTATAGTTGCGTGATTGTGCCGACGTGCAGGTCAAAGCCAGATCGCCAAAGCCTGACAATCCCTGAAGCGTCTCGGGCTGTGCACCGACATGGGCCGCAAAGCGCTGCATTTCGGCGAACCCGCGTGTCATCAATGCCGCCCGCGCGCTTTCGCCCAAGCCAGCGCCCATCGCACAGCCGCAGGCAATCGCGATGACGTTCTTAAGCGCGCCACCCAGTTCGACCCCGGTCACATCCGTGGTGCGGTATAGCCGCAGCGTCGGTGTGGATAGCGCGTCCTGAAGTAGGGTTCCGGCGGCGTCATCCGCGCACCCAAGGCTAAGCGCGGTTGGCAGTCCGCGCGCGATGTCGGCGGCAAAGCTGGGGCCGGACAGAACAGCGGGTGTCACATGGGGCCACGCGCTTGCGATGATCTCGGCTGGGCCGGTCAAACGGGTCCGGTCGATCCCTTTGCAACAGGCTACGGCATAGCGCGCTGAGAGCCCAGTCAGGGTCGGTAGCGTGTCAGCCAACGCCTGCATGGGCATGGCCAGCAACAGCACGTCACAGTCCGACAAGCCGTTGATATTGCGTGTAATATTGATTGAATCAGGCAGGGTAACACCGGGCAGCCGCGGTGCGGTGCGGGATGTGGCGACAGCCTCCATTCCCGCGCGACCCCACAACCAGACGGGGCCGTTTGCCGCCAGCGATACGGCCAAGGCCGTGCCAAATGCACCTGCGCCCACAACGCCAATTTTAGGGCCTGTCTTCATGCCTTGGCCCCCTTTTTGCCCGACCCAAGCAGCGCGGGGCTGGTGGTGTCCAGCGGCCAGCGGGGGCGCGCCGCTAGGGTCATGTCGTCGCGCGCGCCAAGCGCCAAACGCTCTGCGCCGGCCCATGCGATCATCGCGGCGTTGTCGGTGCACAGGTGCAAGGGCGGGGCGCAGAACGGCAGGTTCGCTTCCTCTGCCAGTCCGGTGAGGCCGGCGCGCAGGGTTTGGTTGGCCGCGACGCCACCGGCCACGGCGAATGTTGTGGCATCTGGGCAGAGCGCCAATGCGCGGCGGCTTTTGGCAATTAGAACGTCCCGGACCGCGGTTTGGAATGCGGCGCATAGATCAGCGCGCACGGCTTCGTGCAGGCCACCGTCGCGCGCGATCACTGCATCGCGGGCGCGCAGGACAGCCGTTTTGAGGCCCGAGAAGGACATGTCACAATTGGGTCGGTCCAGCAGGGGGCGGGGCAGCGCAAACGCCTTTGGGTCGCCAGAGCGGGCCGCCGCCTCTACCGAAGGGCCGCCGGGTTGCGGCAGGCCCAGAATGCGCGCGGTTTTGTCAAATGCTTCTCCGGGTGCGTCATCAATAGTGCCGCCCAAACGGGTGAAATCATCGGGTCCATCGACGCGCAGAAACTGGCAATGCCCACCCGACACCAGCAGCATGACATAGGGAAAGGCGATGCCGTCGGTCATGCGCGGGGTCAAGGCGTGCCCCGCGAGGTGGTTGACCCCGATCAGCGGCAAGCCGCGCGTTGCAGCCAATCCCTTGGCGCACATCACGCCCGCCAACACACCGCCGATCAGCCCCGGCCCTGCGGTCACGGCAATGGCGTCGATGGCGTCTAGGGTCACTTCGGCCTCTTGCAAGGCGGCCTCAACCGCGAGGTCGATTTTCTCGGCGTGAGCGCGGGCCGCGATTTCGGGGACGACGCCGCCGAAATCCGCGTGCAAAGCGGTTTGGCCATAGACCACCGACGATGCGATTGGTGCAGGCGCGCCATAGCGGACGACCGCGCTTGCGGTGTCGTCGCAGCTGCTTTCGAGCCCCAGAACTGTCAGCACTTGTGCCATGGGCCTCCTTCGGTCAGCCTAGGGGCAGGTAACATCGGGACCCCGCGCTGACAATGGGGCCCAAACGGAGACACCCGCTTGCATTTGCTTTTGACGCGTCCTGCCTTGGCTTCGGCTCGCTTTTTGGCGGGGCTAGAGGCGGCTATGGGCCGTGAGGTGCCTGCCGTGGTATCGCCTTTGCTGCGGATCGAACCGAGTGGGCCGTTGCCTGATTTGGCAGATGGCGATGCGGTGATTTTTACGTCCGAGGCCGGGGTGACGGCATGGGCCGCGCTGGGTGGTCGGGCTGGCTCGCGTGCGTGGTGCGTAGGCGCGCGCACGGCTGAGGCGGCGAAAACGTTGGGGTTTGAGATCGCTGGCATGGCCGAAACCGCCGATGCCTTGGTTGAGATCGTGACGGAGCCGGGCCCGGTGATGCATTTGCACGGGCGGTTCACCCGAGGCGATGTGGTGGGGCGGCTGCGGGCGCAGGGACTTCGGGTGTCTGGCCATTGTATCTATGACCAAGTGGCGCAGGCGTTGTCCGATGAGGCCCGTAGGATTTTAGGGGCGAAGGGCGCGATATGTGTGCCGCTGTTTTCGCCCCGAACCGCAGAGATTTTTGCCAAGGCGTTGCCAACGTCTTTGCGTGCCACGCTTTTTGTGTGTGCCATGAGTGAGGCTGTTGCAGAAGCAGCCGCCGGGATACAGGCGGCTGATTTGCGCGTCGCCGCGGCCCCCACGGGGGAAGCGATGCGTAAAGAAGTGGCAAATTGCCTGACCTCTCGCCACGTCACTTGAGACATTAACCGAAGCGGACTAAGCTTATGACTCGGTGGGTGTCAATTATTGGTGACACGTGCGCGTGTACATTTCGGAGGGGGTCCGTCAGTCGTGACGAAGTCGTCTAAATCAAAGGCCTCAGAGAAGGCGCACACAGAAGAAGCCGAAATCGTGGGTGATGCGGTTGAGGTATCTGAGCCCAGCCAGAACCCGGATATGCCCGAGATCGAAGATGCGGTCAGCGCCGATGAGGCTCTTGATATGGTTGAAGACGCTGTGTCTGAGCCAGAGATCGATGCGGTTGAGGATGCCGATGTGCCGGGTGCTGAGCCGGTGGATGAAAACCCGATGGTTGAAGACGTCGAGACGCCCGAGATTGAAGCCGAAATTGAAGCCGATGTCACGCCTGAACCCGCGCCACCGGCCCCCGAGCCTGAGCCAAAGAAGAGCGGATTTGTACCGCTTTTGTTGGGCGGGGTGATTGCGGCGGGACTTGGTTATGCGGTGCCGACCTATTTAATGCCACAAGAGAACGCAGCTGTCGTGGCGCTTCAGGCGCAGGTGGCTACGCTGGAAACCAGCGTGGCCGAGGCGGATGCCCGCGCTGCTGAGGCCCAGGGCCAAGCCCAGACAGCCAGTGATGCCGCCGCCGCGATTGCGGTGCCGGATGTTGCCCCGCTAGAGCAAGCCGCTGCAGATTTGACAGCGCAGCTTGCGCAGCTAGAAGCCCGGATTGCAGCACTAGAGGCGCGACCCGTTGGCGATGACAGCGGGATCACCGAGGGTGATTTTGCCAATCTGCGTGCGTTGTTGGCAGAGCAACAGGCAGCGAGTGCGGCCTTGACCGCCGACATGCAACGTATGGCCTCGCTTCAGGCGGAAGGTCTTGCGAATGCGGAGACCGAGGCGCTGAATGCGGCCCGTGCAGCCCAAACCGCAGCCGCGTTGCAGGTTGTGCGCACGGCGCTGGAAACGGGTGAGCCGTTTGAGACCGCTCTCGCGACACTTGAGAATGTGCCAGATGCGCTGAGCGCTGTGGCTGCCGATGGGGTCGCCACTGCCGAGAGCCTGCAAGACGCCTTTCCAGATTTGTCGCGTGCATCGCTGGCGGCAGCGCGGGCAGCCGCAGCCGAAGGTGATGCGGCAGGCAGCATCTTGGCCTTTGTACAAAAACAAGTGGGTGCACGGTCTGTGACCCCACGCGAAGGGGACGACCCCGACGCGGTTCTGTCCCGCGCCGAGGCCGCTGTACGCGCCGCTGATTGGGGCACCGCACTGACCGAGATCGCCGCGTTGCCCGAGGCCGCGCAGGCCCCGCTGGCAGAGTGGCGCACGGCCGCGCAAACCCGCGCCGCTGCCACCACCGCTCTTTCTGATTTTGAAGCCGCAAATTAAGGATCTTTTATGCTTTGGACCCTTTTGAAAATACTCGTCTTTGTGGCTTTGGTCGGCGCGCTGGCCTTTGGGGCGGAGTTCTTGATCGCCTCAAGCGACTATATCCGCATCGTGCTTTTGGGCACAGAATACACGCTGCCACCGCTGATCGCGGTGATCTCGCTGGCGGTTTTGCTGTTGGGTATGTGGTTGTTGCTAAAGGTCGCGGGCCTGTTGGTCGCGCTTTTGCGGTTTATCAACGGAGACGAAACGGCGCTTTCGCGGTATTTTGACCGGAACCGGGAAAAGCGCGGGTATGAAGCCTTGTCCGATGGGATGATGGCTTTGGCCTCGGGGGATCACCGAGCCGCGATTTCCAAAGCGCAAAAGGCTGAACGCCTGCTGCGCCGGCCTGATCTGACGACCCTTTTGACGGCCCAAGCCGCCGAAGGTGCCGGCGACACGCTGACGGCTGAAACCGCGTATAAACGACTGCTGCAAGAAGACCGCACCCGGTTCGTTGGTGTGCGCGGGTTGCTGTCGCAGCAACTGGCGGCGGGACAGACCAACAAGGCGATGAAGCTGGCGGAGAAGGCCTTTGCCCTAAAGCCGCGCCACACCGAAACGCAGGACGTTTTGCTAAAGCTACAGGCGCAGGACGAAAACTGGGTCGGTGCGCGCCAAACTTTGACGGCCAAGCTGAAATCCGGTTCCTTGCCTAAGGACGTGCATAAACGCCGCTCGGCGGTATTGGCGCTGGCCTCGGCGCGGGATGCCTTGGCGCAGGGCAAAACCGATAGCGCACGGGCCGAAAGCCTAGAGGCGAACCGTATGTCGCCCGATTTGGTGCCCGCAGCGGTGATGGCCGCACGGATGCATATCGACAGCGGCAACGCCCGTGCGGCAACCAAGGTCCTTAAGGCCGCGTGGAAATCCCAGCCGCATCCAGACCTCGCGGCAGCCTTTGCCCAGATCGACGCCGATGAGACGCCACAGGCACGGATCAAACGGTTTGGGCCGCTTCTTAAGCTGATGCCCGGCCATGCTGAGACCAAGCTGCTTGAGGCCGAGTTGCAGATTGCGGCTGAGGATTTCGCCGCAGCACGCCGTGCGATGGGCGACATTGCCGAGACCCAACCAACCACCCGTGCGCTGTCGCTGATGGCGGCGATTGAGCGGGGCGAAGGTGCGGATGATGTGGTCGTGCGCGGCTGGTTGGCGCGGGCGCTGACCGTATCGCGCGGGCCGCAGTGGTGTTGTGATGCCTGTGGCAATGTTCAGGGTGTTTGGGGGCCGCTGTGTGACGAATGCGGCAGCTTTGACACGCTGGCATGGACCGAGCCCAAGACATCAGGCGATGCGCCTGCGTTGAACACCGAGATGCTGCCATTGATCGTGGGTGCCCTTGAAAACAAAGCCGCAGATGAGCCTGAAGTGGTCGATGCACCTGAGCCCGAAGATGCGGTTGTCGAAGGTGAAGCGACCGCTGTCCAAGAGCCTGAACCGGCAACGTCCCGCTAGGCCCGTGCAGATCAAAAGTCGCCCCGTAGCTATCAGCGGGGGCGGCTTTTTCATGTCCGATGGTCAAGCCGCGCGTTGGTTGCGGTGGATAATTCGGGGCATGTGCGTGACGACCTCTGCAATCGCGGAAATCGCAATCAGTTGGGCGTCCCGCAGGGAAGGGATCATCCCGATGGGGCCGTGCAGCCGGGTCAATTGTGCCTCGGACACACCTTTTTCACGCAGCAGCATCATCCGGAGGGACATCGCGTTTCTGCTGCCTAGACTGCCGATAAAGGCCGCGTTGGTGCGCAGGGCTTGTTCCAGCAGCGCCGGTTCCCAATCGTGGTCGTGAAACAGGGTCAAAAACGCGCTGTGATCATCTAGGTAATCCAGCGCGGGGGCGTGCTCTGGCGAGCTAAGGCTGTGACTATGGGCGAAGACGAAGGGGGCGATGGCCTCTAGGTCCTCGGGGTCGGGGGACAGCGCGCCGATCTCAAACCCGGCGGCATGGGCGGCCTTGGCAGTGGCGCGAAAAACCGCGCCGCGCCCGGCGAGGATCAGTTGAAACTTGGGGGTATAGGTGAATGTGCGCGGGGTCGCGCCCTCGGGCAAGGTGACGGTCAGGTCGGCGGGCCTGCGCGCCTGCAATGCCGCGTGTGCGGCCATGATCGCGGCGTGGTCCGGTGCGGGGTCAATCACCGCCTTGAGCGAGCCGCCGCAGGGCAGTTTGAGGTCCAGATAGGGCGAGCCTGCGCCGTAGTGCAAAAGGCGTTTGGTGCCTGTGTGTAAGGCTTCTTGGGCTTGGAATTGGAGGTCGCGGTCAATGCAGCCATTGGACAGGTAGCCGATCATGCGTCCGCTGGCCTCAACCAAAGCGAGCGAGCCCAATTCCCGCGCGGAGCCGCCCTGAATTTCGACTGACGTGATCAGCGCAAAACGCGTGTCGGCCTTAATCAGGCGAGCGGCCTGCGCGATCACATCGGCAGGCTGCTCAATATAGTCGATGGGTTCAGCCAACAGTTTCGGTGTCCACGACTTCGGCGAATTTTGTGAAAAACTTTGATGCCAGTTTCTTGGATGTGCTGACGATCAGGCGGCTGCCCAATTGCGCAAGTTTGCCACCGATTTCAGCTTTGGCTTCATAGCGCAGGATCGTGCTGTCACCGTCGGCGGTGAGCGTCACGTCTGCGCCGCCTTTTGCGTGGCCCGCAGCCCCGCCTGTGCCCTGACCGGTCAGCGAAAATGCATCTGGCGCGCCGGTGGTATCCAGCACGACGTTACCTGCAAACCGCGCCTTTACGGGGCCGATTTTCAGAAGGACCTTGGCCTCTAACTCGGTGTCAGAGTGCTTGATCAGCTCTTCGCAGCCGGGGATGCATTGTTGCAAAATTTCGGGGTCGTTCAACGCGGCATAGACTTGGTCCTTGGGGGCGTTGATTGTGATTTCGTCAGAGAGTTCCATTGCGTGTCCTCGTTAGCAGCAGGGAAATTTGATACGGGCGATTTGATCCGACTGCTCAGGCGTCATGAGGCATGAACGCCGCAAGCGGGACAAGAGGTCTTTTAACTTTAGCATATTTGGATCTCCTGTGGGGTCGGAAAAAAGGGGTGATTGGGGGCGGGGTTATTCGGGCGTGGTGTCGCGCAGGGCCGCGCGACGCACTGAGACAAGCTCCGCCAGAATGGACAACGCGATTTCTTCGGGTGTGACCGCGCCGATATCAAGGCCAGCGGGGGCTTTGACAGCCGCGATTACCGCGGGATCAATGCCTTTGGTGGCCAGTTTCGCGGACAAGGACGCGTATTTGCGGCGACTGCCGACAAAGGCCACATAGTCCGGTTCGGCCTCTAGGGCGCGGGTGAGGGCGTCCAGATCACCGGCGCCTTGGGTTGCGATCACGATGATCTTTTTGCGCGTGGGGTGGGTTTCGGCGATTTCAGGGCTGACGGACCATTGAAACTCTGACGCCAATCTCGACAGTGCCTGCGCCACGGGTGAGGCACCGATCACCGTCAGTTGCGGCACAGGCAGGTAGGGTTCGATAAAGATGTCGATGCTGCCCTTGGAGGGGCAGCCATTTCGCGCAAACCGCGTGCCTTCGATTTCATCGCCGGGGGCCACGCCCTTTTCGGCCAGCAGTTCCTCTGGCGCGACCGAGATCAGCTGCGGCTGACCGCTTTGCAGCGCCTCAAGGGCGGCGCGTTTGACGGCCCCGCGTGTGCACCCGCCCCCAAGCCAGCCACGTAGGATGGTGCCATCCGCGCTGAGCACGGCCTTGGCACCCGGTTTGGCGGCCGTGGCACCTGCGGTCCGCACGATGGTGGCAAACGCGAACGGGTGATCGCCGCGCTTTAGGTCCGTGACGACCTCGGCCATGTCACTGGGAAGGGTTTCAAAGAACGTCATAGGTGCACGAGCTCCCTTTCGAGGGCGGCCAGATCGCCAAGGGTATTGGCGGCTTTGAACAGGTCCAGATGCGGAAGGGCAGCGGCCATGCCTGTGGCCACTGGCGCGTAGTCGGCCCATCCCTTGAGGGGGTTGAGCCAGATCACCCGCGCGCCGCGTTTTTTGATCTTGGTAAGGGCGGCACTGATATGAGCGGGTGGCGCGGTGTCATAACCATCCGACAGGATCATCACGACACTGCGCCCATCCACAAAGCGTTTGGCGTATGTATCGGCGAACCGTTCGAGCGAGGGGCCAATGTTGGAGCCGCCGCCAAAGCCATCCGCCATCAGAGACATCCGACCAATTGCCCGCATGGCATCGCGGTCGCGCAGGGCGTCGGTGATGCGCACAAGACGGGTATGAAACAGGTAGGCGTCGGCCTGCGTATCGGCCCGCATCAGGCCCGCAAGGAACGCCATGAACACCTGCGCGTACACTGTCATTGAGCCAGACACGTCACACAGTGCCACGATTTTGCGGGTTCGGTCGGGGCGCTTTTTGCGCAGAATTTTGACAGGCTCACCTCCAGTGGCAAGGCTGGCGCGGATGGTTTTGCGAAAATGAATGCGGTCACCTTTGCGCGCGGCGATGCGCCTGCGGGAGCGTCGGTCGCGCAGGGCGGCCCCAAGACGGCGTGCCACCTCCTCGGCCTCGGCGATATCTTCGGCGCGGACCAAGTCGCGCAGGTCCTTGCGCATCATGTTCTTGACCACGGTGGCGATCAGTTTGCCCTCACCGTCGCTTTCGGCTTCGCCTTCGCCACTGTCGGGGGCGGTGGATTGCCCCGAGCCGCCAGCATCCTGCCCCTGTGCCTCGCGGGAGGAGTGGATATCGTCACTGTTTGGGGCTTTGAGGGTGGGCGTCGTTTTGGAGCGGACGCGGCCTGCATCCAACCAAAAGGCGTCGAATAGGGCATCGAACCGCTCGGCCTCATCCTTGCTACCGGTGCAAACCGCCTTGAGTGCGCGGCGAGATTGGTCGGGCCATGTGGCATCCACATGGGTCAGGGCGGTCAGCGCGGTGTCGGCCTCTGCCACGCCCAAGCGTAGCCCGTTTTCGCGCAGATGCGTGATAAAGCCGGACATACGGGCAGCCGGACCCGGATCGCGGCCCGCGAATTTGGTAACGCGGGTCATGCCGCGCCGCCATGTATGCGGGGTGGGTGGCTCATGCGGCTTTCCCGGCGATGCGCTGGGCGACTTCGGTGGTAATGTTCGCCTGATCGCTTTGGGTTTTCAAAAGCGTTGTGAGGGTCGATTGCAGAACACGCGGATCACTGGTGATGTCCGCAATGCCCAACCCCATAAGGGCGGCGGCGAAATCCAACGTCTCGGCGATGCCGGGGGTTTTCTCCAGCTCTTCTTTGCGCAGCGTTTGTACAAAGCCGATAACCTGATCGGCGAGGCGGGCTTCGATCGCGGGGCAACGCGCCTTGAGGATCGCCAATTCGACGGATCGCTCGGGGTAGTCGACATAGGTGTATAGACAGCGACGCCGCAGTGCGTCCGACAGGTCCCGCGTGCCGTTGCACGTCAGGATTACGATGGGCCGCGATGTGGCCGTGATGGTGCCAAGCTCTGGGATTGAGACCTGAAAATCCGAGAGAATTTCGAGCAGATAGGCTTCAAATTCTTCGTCGGCGCGGTCGATTTCATCGATCAGAAGGACGGGGGGCGTGGGGCGGGTGATGGCCGCCAAAAGTGGGCGTTCCAGTAGGAATTCACGCGAAAAGATGCGGGCTTCAACGGATTTTCCGGTCTCACCATCTTCGGCGGCGGCGCGGATCGTTAGCAACTGGCGCTGGTAGTTCCATTCATAGATGGCCTGCGCGGTGTCTAGGCCTTCGTAGCATTGCAGGCGGATGAGTTCCGCGTCGCGGTTGGCGGCAAGTGCGCGGGCGACTTCGGTTTTGCCCACGCCCGCGGCGCCCTCAAGCAGCAGGGGGCGGCCCAGCGAAAGCGCGAGGTGCAGAGCCACCGCCAGATCGTCGGAGGCCACATAATTTTCCCGCGCGAGGTCGGTTTGCAGATCGGTCCAGGTCATATCGAAACTTCTTGGTGGGGGGCGCGAAACCGCCGCGCCCCCAAGGTGGGTTTACCCGTGCAGGCCGAGATCATTTGCGGTCTTCCAGATCCGCCAATGGTCGTGTGGCATGTTCGTATGGCGCAGACCGAAGGGCCGGAAGGCATCTTGGACCGCGTTCGAGAAACATGGCACGCCGCCCACGTGGGGGCTTTCGCCCACACCTTTGGCCCCGATGGGGTGGTGCGGCGACGGCGTCACGGTGTGATCGGTTTCATAGTTGGGCACTTCCCATGCGGTAGGCAGGAAGAAGTCCATCAGCGTCCCGGTCTTGACGTTGCCTTGGTCGTCGTAGGCGATCTCTTGGCCCAGTGCCACGGCGAGCGCTTCGGTGAGACCCCCGTGTACTTGGCCTTCGATGATCATCGGGTTGATCCGCGTTCCGCAGTCATCCAGCGCATAGAAGCGACGGATGTCTGTGACGCCGGTGTCCACGTCGATGTCCATGACGCAGACGTAGGCGCCAAAGGGATAGGTCATGTTGGGCGGATCGTAGTAGCTGACCGCTTCTAGACCGGGCTCAATGCCGGGGATGGCTTGGTTATAGGCGGCGAAGGCAATTTCCTTCATCGTCTTGAACCGCTCCGGCGCGCCTTTGACCACAAACCGATCCACGTCGAATTCCACGTCGTCGTCGTGGACTTCCAACAGGTAGGCCGCAATCATTTGAGCCTTGGCCCGGATTTTGCGGCCTGCCATTGCCGTCGCCGCGCCCGCCACTGGGGTAGAGCGTGAACCATAGGTCCCAAGACCATAGGGCGCGGTGTCGGTGTCCCCTTCTTCAACCGTGATGCTGTCGGCAGGCAGGCCGATTTCCGAGGCAAGGATCTGCGCAAAGGTTGTTGCGTGGCCTTGACCCTGAGAAATCGTACCGAGCCGGGCAATCGCGGACCCCGTGGGGTGGATGCGGATTTCACAGCTATCGAACATGCCCAGCCCAAGGATGTCACAGTTTTTGACCGGGCCAGCGCCGACAATTTCTGTGAAGAAGCTCAGGCCAATGCCCATGATTTTGCGTGTTTCGCCGCGCTTAAACGCTTCGACCCGTTCGGCTTGCTCGGCGCGCAAACCGTCATAATCAACGGCCTTGAGCGCTTTGTCCCACGCGGTGTGGTAATCGCCGCTGTCGTATTCCCAGCCAAGCGCACTTTGATACGGGAACTGGTCTTTTTTGATGAAGTTGATCCGACGCAGCTCTGCGGCGTCCATGTTCAACTCGATCGCCAGAACCTCAATCATCCGCTCGATGAAATAGACGGCCTCTGTGACCCGGAATGAGCAACGATAGGACACGCCGCCGGGGGCCTTGTTGGTATAGACACCGTCCACGGCTAGATAGGCGGTGGGGATGTCGTAGGACCCGGTGCAGATGTTCATGAACCCGGCAGGGAACTTGGTGGGATCGGCGCAAGCATCAAAGCCGCCGTGGTCTGCGGTGACGTTGCAGTGCAGGCCGGTGATCTTGCCCTCTTTGGTGGCCGAGATTTTGCCGGTCATCCAGTAGTCGCGGGCGAAGGCGGTGGTCATCAGGTTGTCCATCCGGTCTTCGATCCATTTGACGGGGCGTCCCGTCACGATGGAGGCCACGACCGAACACACATACCCCGGATACGCGCCTACTTTGTTGCCAAAGCCGCCGCCGATGTCGGGCGAAATCACGCGGATGTTGTGTTCCTCTAGGCCCGAGATCAGGGACACGATGGTCCGGATCGCGTGGGGCGCTTGGAAGGTGCCCCAAAGTGTCAGCTTGCCGTTGACCTTGTCCATCGAGGCGACGCTGCCGCATGTTTCCAGCGGGCAGGGGTGCGTGCGGTGGTAATACATGGTCTCAGTCGCGACCACGTCGGCCTCATCGATCACCTGCTCGGTGGCTTCTTTTTCGCCGACTTCCCATGTGAAGATGTGGTTGGGGTGCTTGCGCGGACCGTGGGCGCCATCGGTGGCTTTGCCGTTTTCGTCCACGGTGTCTTCGCGCAGGACCACGTCAGATTGCAGCGATTTGAAGGGGTCCACGATCACTGTCAGTTCTTCGTAGTCGACCTCAACGGCTTCAATCCCGTCAGCCGCTGCATAGCGGTCTTCGGCCACGACGAACGCGACTTCTTGGCCTTGGAACAGCACCTTGCCGTCCGCTAGAACCATCTGCTTGTCCCCTGCGAGGGTTGGCATCCAGTGCAGGCCAAGGGGTGCGAGGTCTTCGGCGGTCAACACGGCCAACACGCCGGGCACCTTGAGCGCGGCTTCGGTGTTGATCGACTTGATCCGGGCGTGCGCATAGGGAGAGCGCACGAAGTCGCCAAAGAGCATGCCGTCCAATTTGATGTCGTCGACGTAGTTGCCTTTGCCTTGGGTGAACCGGGCGTCCTCTACGCGCTTGCGCGAGCAGCCCATACCCTTGAGGTTGGCGACCCGATCGTCGCGGCTGGTGATTTCGTCTTTCATTCTGCGGCCTCCTTCGCGGCGTTCATCTCGGTCGCTGCGGCGCGGATGGACTTCACGATGTTCTGGTATCCGGTACAGCGGCACAGGTTGCCGGCCATGCCGAAACGGATTTCGTCTTCGGTGGGGTTGGGGTTTTCCTCCAACAGTTTGGCCGCGCGGGTGATCATGCCCGGGGTGCAATAGCCACACTGAAGTCCGTGATGTTCTTTGAAGGCTTCTTGCAGGGGATGCAGGCTGTCGGGGTTGCCGAGACCTTCGATGGTCGTGACATCCGCGCCATCGGCTTGGGCCACGAACATGGTGCAGGCCTTGACCGATTTGCCGTCGATTGTGACCGTGCAGGCGCCACAGTGGGATGTTTCGCATCCGATGTGGGGACCAGTGATGTTGAGCCGCTCTCGCAGCGTGTAGATCAGCAGTTCACGGGGCTCCGCAAGGAACTCTTCTTGCTTGCCGTTCACTGTGAGTGAGATGTGCATTTTCTTGGACATGTGTCGTTCTCCTAGGCCCGGGACCAAGCACGCTCGATCGCGCGGGTGAGGATGACGCCTGCGACATGGCGCTTGAACGCCACGGGGCCGCGGTTGTCTTCCGAGGGGTCGATGTCGGCCAACATGGCGTCGACGGCTGCTTTGAGGGATGCGGCATCAAGGGACGTACCTACCAGTGCGGCGGCGGCGTCTTGGGACCAGATGGGCGTATCGCTTAGGTTGGTCATCGCGATGGATGCAGCGGTGCAGGTGTCACCGTCTTTGGTGATTTGGACTGCGGCGGCGGCCGTTGCGTAGTCGCCAATCTTACGCTTTTGTTTTTCATAAGCGTAGCCGCCCTTGGGCGTTGGGATGGTGACGGCGGTCAGGATTTCTTCGTCCTCGCGGGCGGTCATGTAGGCCGCTTCATAGAAATCACGCGCGGCGACGGTGCGTTCACCATCTGGACCGACCAGTGTGAAGGTCGCGTTGAGGCACTGCATCAAGCCGGGCATGTCGTTGCCGGGATCGCCGTTAGCGACGTTGCCGCCCACGGTGCCCATGTAGCGGACCTGGGGATCGGCGATTTGCAGCGCGGCTTCACGCAGAATGGGTGCAACAGCGGCAAGGCCGTCGTGGTCGATGATGTCGTGCTGTGTTGTCATTGCGCCAATCGTGATCGCGTCGTCTGTGACGGTGATCCCGGACATCCCTGGTATGTCCTGAAGATCGATCAGATGCGGCACATCGGCCATACGCAGTTTCATCATTGGGATCAGGCTGTGCCCGCCCGCAATGACACGCGCATCATCCCCATGTTCTTCTAAAATCGAGATCACGCCACTGAGGTCTTTGGGGCGATAATACTCAAAAGCTGCCGGAATCATCCGCGCTCCTCCCTTACTGTTGTTAGCTTCGTTTTGGGGAGAGCATGGTTAACGCTTGTGGCGAGTGCTTGTGTAAACACGCGAAATTCGCGGCTATTGCACGAAATGCGCCCTAGTCTGCACGAAGTGCGTTTGCACTCGCAGCAAGTAAGTCCTGTGTGAGTTTGATCTTAGAACGACTCACTGGGGCGGGCGGAAGAGCCTCGCATTTGAAGGTGCAGCGGCCCTTGTCTTTGCTCCGCTCAAACCGCACGACCTTTGCCAGATTGATCAGGTAGCTGCGGTGCGTTTGCAGGAACCCGGCGTCCGACAACCGCTTGGCGGCTTCGGTCATGGGCCAGACACAGAACAAGCGATCACGGTCTGTGTAGAGTTGGGTGTAGTGGCCGTCGGCCCGGATAAATGACACATCATTGGCCGAGACAAAGACCTTGCCGCCCTCCCGCTCACACGGGATTTGCAGGCTGGATGGCGTGGTGGGGTGGGGTGTGCTTGGCGGTTGGGTGACCTCGGGCGCGGGTTTGGTGCGGGGCTCTATCGGGGCTGCGTCCAGATAGGTGGTGCTGACCCATAAGAACGCGCCAAAGATCACAAAACTTGTCAGGATCACGCCAATGGCGAGGAACTCATTGCTGATGGCGGGGCCAAATACGTCCGTCTGTGGTTGGGCGATGAACTGGGTCCCGGCCATGGCCAAGAAGTGGACCGAGACGACAGCGACCCCAAAACAAACCGTGCCCAGAAAGATGTTGCGATTGGTACGCCGATTGTACGCGATCCAGACCGCAAGCATGCACAGCGCGATAGCCACAACCGAGGACAAAACCACGCCGGGCAGGGAATAGACTGCGCGGCAAAGCTCTAGCCCGGCCATGCCGATGTAGTGCATCACCAAGATGCCCGCGCCGATCATCGCGCCTGCGCTGAGGATGGTTGTGGGGGTGCGTTCCATAAAATGCAGCACGATCAGCGCGCCGCCAACGATCAGAATGCCGGTCAGCGCGGACAACAGCGTGATTGCAGCGTCATAGTAAAATAGCACCGGCAGTTGCAGGCCCAGCATCGCAACAAAGTGCATCGACCATATGCCGCCGCCCAAGGCAACAGAGGCCAGTGCCACGGCCACTTTCTTTTGGCCCGCTGTTTTTCGGGCCAATGAACGCGTCAATGACAAGCCAGTGAAGCCCGCGACCAATGCCACCACAACGGACATCAGAACGAGGGCTAGGTTATGACTGAATTCTTCCACTCCCATGCGTGACATTAAATGGTGCAAAGATCGACATAAGGCAAATGCCGTTTTCGCGTTTGGCGGGGGTATGCGGCGGTGGGCGCCCGATGTTGTTGGCCGCAGCTCTTGGAAAAAGAGCTGCGGCTTGGCCCGAATGGTGGGCCAATGGGTCAGCTACGTGGGGGAGAAACCACGGAGTTTGACCGATGAGGGGGACGAACGGCGGCTTGGCCGATGCTGATGTGTAGTGGCAACGTGACGGTATGACCGCTGGGGTCGAAGGGCGCGTTGGGCGCGCGTTCGGTCACCGTGGATGGTGTCGGAAAGGTTCCATCGCGAGCGGCTTTGCGTCCGCGCGCTAATACATCCTCAATCAGGTCCGCGCCGGGCTGGCCCTGTGTCGTCAGGTGTTCTGGCAGACCCTCTAGGTGGCGCACGATGCGTGACACGCGGATGCCCTCATTGGCAATCCAAACAACGGTGCGCATTTCTGGGTCCGTCAGCGGGTTCCATGGTGCGCCGCTGTGGGTCAGGTACTGCCCGTTTGCAGTTTCGTCCGGGACGCCCGAGTGGTGCAGCGCAATCACCTCCCACAGGTCGCTGAAAACCGGTGCGCCGGATGACCCCGGCTGGGTGTCACCGGTGTAATGGGCCACGAAATCCGGGTCAGCGGGCAGCGCACTGAGCAGGCTGTCGCGAAAGACCACCTGTTTGCGTCCAGCAAGCGGGTGCTGGATGATGTTAACAGGTTG
The DNA here is from genome assembly GCF_982993085.1 of Thalassobacter sp. NCBI lineage: Bacteria > Pseudomonadati > Pseudomonadota > Alphaproteobacteria > Rhodobacterales > Roseobacteraceae > Thalassobacter > Thalassobacter sp. The sequence continues at coordinate 22,095 of NZ_CEZFMW010000020.1, forward strand.
GCCTTTGCGGATTTTGCCCTCCACCCCAATGAGCGGGAGGAACCCGAACTCATCAATCGCGGCACCGTCTTCGGCCAAAGGCGCGACAGCCACAACGGCCAGATCAAGGCGCGCGTCGGCATAGAACAGACGGTGTGGGTCTAGTGCAAAGGAGTGGCCTTGGGCTTCGCGACTGTCGATCTCTAGTTCATAGCGGAACTGCACTGCGGCACGATCTGCCTGCAACGCAGTGGCCAGCACGTGGTGGTTCGTGATCAACACACCCGGCGCGATCAGGAACCCGGTGCCAAAACCCCGACCTGTGTCACGTGACACGATGCGCCCCACGGCGCGGGCCGCGACCACGGCGCGTTTGATGAACATAACTGACAAGAATTCCTCGGCCTCGCCGATCACCCGTTCAAGGATGGGAATGACCGGCAGATCGGGGCCTTGCAGTTCGACCATGTCGCGGCGCGCGCCCTCAAGTTGGCGCGAGATTTTGCGCGCCTCATGGGTGGTGCTGGCGGCATCGAGTTGATTGATAAGCCGCCGTGCATAGGCATCCAACCGCTCGGGCGTTTCGGCCTGAAGGGGGCGCGCCTCTGCTTGGCTTTGACGGACGGTTTGACGTTCGGGGTCTGAGGCGCGCCACCGCAACGCGGCATCGCGTACGACCTCTGCCGTATACCCATTGGCGCTGGGCTGGGTGCGGGTTTGGGAGCTGTCCACCGGGTCCATTTCGCGCGAGAGGAATGAGCCGGCAAAAGCGGTCTCATCGCGGGTGTCGATGTCATGGTCTGCTTCGGCCCGCAGGGTTTCTGATGTGACGGTCCGGCGCAGCGTTTCGAACGCAGAGGCGGGCGGCGCGGTGGGTAGGGCGTTGGTTGCACCGCTTTGGGCCAGTTCGATCGTGGCCGCGATCACGTCGGAGGCGTTGCACAAACGGCCATGCTTTCCTTCTGCATAGAAGCGGGGCACGGTGCCCATTTCCGCCAAATCACGGGGCACAGTGCCATCGCCGTCTTGGGACTGGGTGTATTCAAAACCCGCGTCATCGGCAGTGGCCGAAACTGTGGTCAGTGCGCCCACGCCGATGATCTGTTGAAACCGGTCGTCCGGCGCGGGCAGGGCACGCGCGGCTTTAGCGGCTTGGGTCAGGGCGGTTTGCTGCGGGGGCAGGGCGGTTTTGGGCCAAGACTTACGGTTGAATGCGTCTTGGTCCGGGCGCAGATTATGCGATGGCAGGAGTTCAACTAAGCCGGGAAAGCCCCGCAGCGTGCCCTTGACGATATCGGTCCGGTCTTGGGTCAGATCGACGGCGGCCAGTGCGCGGACCATCCCGTGGCTTAGGTCAAACACTTGCATCGGCGCGTAGGAGCCAAAGTTGGGTGTGCCGATGGTGATGACACGCGAAATCATCCTGCGGTTCGGATCCTCTGCTGCCATTTGTCGGGCCACCAACCCGCCCATCGAGTGGCACACAAGCGTGACATCCGACAGGCCGCGTTTGGTGAGCTGTCGCATCAGTGCACTGCCCGAAACGGCAGGCGATTGGCGCCAATCATAGGGCAGAAATTCTGTATCAAAACCCGCCAGTTTGAGCCGCAGGTACATCTTGAAATAGGGGGCTAGAACGGTGCCGTTCGCCACAACAGTGGAGCCCCATTTCAGCTTGCTCAAACCTCCGGTGGTGATGTCCACGGGGTCGATCCAGACGTGATAGGGCTGGCCGTTTTCAATCACGCTTAGCCGTGATCCCATCATGCCGGGCAGAAACATCACCTTGGGGCGGCGTGTTTCAAAGGGGTTGAGATTGGCCTCTGCTGCGCGGGCTAGACCCGTCAACTCATCATAAAGGGGGCTGCCAAAGTGCGCCCGTAATTCGGTTTCACGGGTGCCGGTGCGCAGCCAGCTTTCGATCTCGGATAGATCATTTTGCATTGTTCTTCTCCCCGGACGGTGGCGTTGAAATGAGGGTGATTGGGGTGGGCTGGTCCGGTCGCGGTGCCGGGCCAGCCCCGGGGCTCACGCCAGAACTGCTGCAAAGCGCATCCAGTTTTCGATACTGTCTATCGCTTGTCCGTCTCGCGTGCGCAGGGGGCTTTGGGAGGGGTGAAAGCCCCGTGCAAGTGCGCTGTCGGCGTCATCCATGAGCGCGCCAATAAAGGTTGCCGCCACGATCCAGCTGCCCATTTCGCCCAAGCCTTCGCCCGGTGCGGCCTCAGCCTCTGCGAGGATATAGAACCACAGTGGCGTCGCGCTGTTCATAGGATGACCCGCGAGAAATGCGGCTAGATCGGGCTTGGTGGACACCCAGCTGGCCACGTCCGTTTGGGGGCCAGATGTCACCGCACCGATGGCCTGTAGGTGGGCGTGCAGCGCTTGGCCCGTGGGGATGCGGAGGCTTTTGCCGCGGCGCAAGTTTCGCCGAGCGAGGTGACGAAACAGTTCGCGCAGGGGGACGGGATCGTCTGGGTCAGTGCCTTCGTTTACCATTGCGCCCAAGGGCGGCGCGATGACTGTATCCACTGCGCGAGCCACGCGCTGTGGTTTGCCGTCGGTAAAGCTGCCATCCGCATTCACAAAGCGGGACCAGTCAATGATCCAGTTCTGGGGAATGCTCGTTTCGTTTAAGCCAAAGCTTGCCCCAAGCCCGCCGCCGCCTGTGAAGGCAAAGATTTGGTCAAATGGCGCTTGGCCATTCGGGCGACCGAAGCTGTTGTTATAGTCGTAGATGTTGCGCACCATCGAGTGGCCAAATCGGAACGCGGCGACGGAAAATTCCAGTGGGATTACATTGCCCACAACGCGGCCCGGATTGCGCGCGGCATATGCGGCGCGGAAGGCATCGTAGTGGCTGTTGCGGGTTTCAATAATGCGCTGAACCACGTCTGGGTCGCACATGTCCTTGAGGTATCCGTGCACCACGAGCCATTGATAGTGCAGTGTTGTCAGGGTTTTGGCAGCCTCAAAGTCAGGCACCCAAGCCGTGTCATTCTCGGTCAGAAAATCGACGACCTTGTTGTGGAACCGCAAAAAGCTGAGGTGGAATTGCGCGATGATAATGTTCTCATCGTTGCGCATATCACCGATCAGGGCGCGTTTGGGCAGGCCGTCTGTGAACTTGGCAAATTCCTTGTCGTCCATTTGGGCCCGCGCGATTTCGATGGCGGCGTCACGGACTTTTTGCTCAACCTGGTGAAAGCGTGGAAGATCACGGTGTGGGTCTAGCGCATCGGGCAGATTGCCCAAGGGAGCGGCTGTGCCCACGCGCATCTTGGCGGTCAGTGTCGGGTGACGCAGGCCTGTGCGCAGGATTGCGGCGGCCTTTTGTGCGGCCTCGCTTGGAAAGGGGCCGATGGGCACGCCGCCATAGACGCTGTCGAGATCAAAGCGCGGAGTGCGCGCGTTCTTGAGGTTTTGCTCAATTTCGGGGCCGGTCATTGATGGCGTTGCGTTCACAATGGTGGTGATCGCGCTTTCGCGGTCCGTGCGGGCGGTAAGCTCATGGTCAAGAAACTGACCCCAATAGGTTAGAACAGGGGCAAGTGGGGCGTCAGGTGTTGCGTCGATGGCCTCTGATTCCGGGACCATCAGTGTGCCGAGCGTATCCAGATCGGCGTCAGAAATATCATAGCCGTGCTGGCTGGGGTCGCCGCCGGGGGGCAAGAGATAGCCAAAATCAGCCGCTTCATCGACGGCGATGTCACCACCAACAGGCGAAAGGGCCTCAATGGTGGATGTTTTCGCGGCGGCCCCACCGTGGGTTTTCATATGAAAATTCATGTCTTTTCCCTCAGGTTTTTGAGGGCGCCGCCGGATTAGTCGTCTGAGCGATTGTGGGGCAGCGCCTAATAAGACCTAAGGTAAAGAAAGCGTTTATGGGCTGAGAGTGAGTTTACCGTGAAAACCGCAATTCACGATGAAGCGCTGGGGTCTTTGCAGACCGTAGGTGCGCGTAAAGGGCCCATGCGGGAAAGTGTCTGCGCATCCTCTAAGCCCGAGTTTCCTTGTTCAAATTCCGTTGATTCAAACAAATGAAACGCGGGTTTGTTACGCAGCAGGTTTAGGGCGACCGCGCGGGTTACCGCCGCGCTGGCCGCCGAAGTGCCCACGATCCGCGCGCCTGAGCCGGATGTTACGCCGATGGAGGGCAATCCGCGGCGAAAATGACCCTGATCAGCAACGGCTGAGACGTTGGGATGGGCCGGGTCCTTTAGGATCGTGCCGTTTGCCATCAGGGCAATCGCGCTTGCGCCGGAGTATTCTGTGGGTTTGCCTGTGCAGCCGATGACCCCTGCGACACGGATTACGGCGGGGGCGGTTCCGATCCCGTTGAGGCACCCATACCCGCGCACTGGCGTAAGCGGCGCGGGCTCTAGCGGTCTTGGGGGAGTGGGGTGATTGAAATCCACCAAAAAGCTTTGCTGGCCTCCGGTTCCAAGCTGGGTTGGATCATCGTCGCGCTGCACCCAGACATCCACCGCTTGGTGCGGTTGCAGCGGCTGGCTGCCCGTGCGCAGGGTGACGCGCCACAGTCCGACTGGGCATCGCCGCCTTGGGTCGCCGATCAGCGCGGTGGGGGTCATGGCCAGCATCACGCGCCAACGGTTGCCGTTGTGTTTGTCGGCTGACACTTGGCCGATGTTCAGGCCGTCAATCTCTAGTTCATCAAACCGGCGCGGGTCGCCCCCCGTGTGCGCGGGATCCGCCGAAATCGACAGTGTGCCGCCTTGGGTCAGGGTGACGCCGTCCGGTGGCGTGACGACGATTTCCCACCCTTCGGGTGTGTCCATATCGGTCGGTAGCCAAATCTCAAGAAAGCTAGAAGTGCGATCATCCGGTTTCAGTTGCCAGCCAAAATGGATTTCGCCCGCCGCATTCGTATCGGGGGCCATGAACCTGCCGTGCATACGGTTGGCGAAATTGTTGCCGGTGGGCATGATAAGATAGGTGTCGGGCTGCACGGCTTGTCGCTGGGTGATCAATGCCTCAACCCCACGTTCAAAGCTGGATCCACCATCATGGCGGTTCGCGCTCCAACCGTAGGAAAAGTTCACGGCGGCGGGCAGTTCAGGCAGGCCGTAATGCGCGGCAATCGCGCGGGAGCGGTGAAAAATATACTCAATCGCGCTGAGCATCATCATCTCTTTGCCAAATCCAGAGGTATCCCACGCGACGGTATTGGGCAGTTGCACTGCGATGATGATGGCATCATCGGGTAGGGTATGCGGCCCGGTACGCGGGTCGTTTCCGGCAGCCAGCCCAAGGATATGTGCCCCGTGGGTGACAGAGTGTTCCATAACCGTGCCCAGTTCGGGCAGGGTGCGGTCAATGGCGCCCGCCGCGCGGTATGCGGCGCGTTCATGGGTGCCATGGGTCGCGCGGAGCGTGTCAATTTCGGTGTTAAAGACCTCTCGCCCAAAGGGGACTGCCGCTGTGTTTGGCGCGCGGGCGGCTTGCATCCAGCAGGCCGCGATACGGCTGTTGCCGTCACTGTCTAGAAAGGCGGTGTGAAGAAAGGGCAGGCCATCATCCACCACGCCGATAATCATGCGTGGGGGTTTGGGCGGCGGGGTCCAGCCATTTAGCGCGGCGTCCGGGTCGTAGGTTTGGGGCCATGTCGCAGGCGCGATGGGCATGTTCAGGCGAAAGCGTGCCGGCCCCACCCGTTGCAACATGCGCGTCAGCTTGACGTCTTGGCTTTCGACCTGCTGCATTTCACCGTCGGGGTCGAACATCGCAAAGGGCGTGACGGGTGGATTGGCTGTCCACATCGGGGGCACGCGGACCTCTAGGGCGTCACCTTCTGCGATTTGGGCGGTGCCTTCCATCAGGGCGGTGTAGTGTGTCTCAACACCGTTGCGGATCGCGGGGAACGCGAAGGGAAACCCAAGCTCAGCGGCAAAGGTCCATCGCTCATACGGGCCGGTGTATTTGGCCAACTGCACATTGTCGGGGCGATCGAAGAACATGACCTAGGCGCCCTGTTTCTCAGCAAGGGCCTCTTGCCAGATCCACTCGAATGGCTTGGCCTTTGCGGGTTGGGTGGCGGGGCCCGCCCCCCGCGTCAGCCCGGCGTCCTCTGCGCGGGAGGTGTCTTGCAGGTCGCCGTCAAAGAAGTCCTTAGACAAAGGCACGTAACTCTGTGGTTCTATGTCGATGTCGAGCCCGCAGCGATTGAGGATGATCTGACCAATGATCTGACCAAGTGCGGCGCCGCACCAACTGTCGATGGGGTAATGCACGCCCGCAACTGTGCGGTTTACCGTGATCCGTTCCGCCAATCCGTGCAGGACTGCTTCTCGTTTGGGTTGATCCGAAAGGGTGCCCCAGCGCTGGGTCAGGGCCTTCATCACCGTCATCACGGCATAGGCCTCGGTCGCGTGGGCCGAAGGAAAGCTGCCGTGACCCGGCACAGGGATCATCGGCATCAGCCGGGGGTCCAATTGATCGGGGCGCCGAACGGCCAGCGGGTACTTGAGCATCATGGCAACATGTGCGGCCATGACTTGCGTGGCGGTTATCAGTTCAAAGGTTTTGCTGGCCTGAGAGGTGTTTAACCCCAGAACCATCGCAAAATAGGCGGTGGGAAACCCAAGCTGTGAGATCACCTCTGCGCTGCGGTCGGCCCGTAGGCTCGCGTAGTCGGCGACCAGCGTGCATTGTTTGCGCAGGAGGGCCATGTCGGGTCGCGTCGCGGTAAAAACGGCTTTGTCATCGGCCTTTAGGGTTACGGATTTGGTGGCGTCGTCCGTTGTGACCACTATACCCGACAGAAAGCTGCTGAGATAGAGCGAGCCGCGTACCCAGATCGCCATTCCGGGCATCGTATCGGTGTTGTCAAAGGGCAGTTGTGCGACCGAAGGGGCCGTTCCTTCGATTGCCAAGTGGCGCAAGGCCTCTGCCGTGGTTTGCAGCCCATAGGTTGTCGTGCCATCGTAGCCGCCCGGGTCCTGCTGGCCCAGAAAGCTGCCTAGGCCGGTCACGTTCGTGCCAGCCCCGACGCCTCCAACGCCGCCTACTCCGCCAACGCCACCTACACCTCCGACGCCGCCTACTCCGCCCATTTGTGCCATGTCTAAATCCTTTTCTTTTTGAACGATTTGAATTGGTAAAACGTGTTTTTAATCGATCCCTGCGGCTTCAAGTGCGTTGGTCACAAGGGTGCCTAGCCGTGAGCCCGCGATGGGATGTGTGCGCCGATACTCGGCTAGGGAAAAGCTAGGAAACCGACGCTGTAGGTCTTGGGCGGCGGTTCGGGCCTCATCGCCGCGATCCAAGGCGTGCAGTGCCGCAATCCGTGCCCGCAGGGTCGAGATATGGCGATCATTGGCGCGCAGCGACAGGTCCGCCAGTTTGACCGCCATTTCGTAGTTTCCCGCCGCAAGGTGTGCGGAACTCGCGAGGCTGTCAAAGTAGTACCCGAACGGATCAATAGGCGAGAGGCGGCGCGCCGTTTCGGTGGCGCGTACCGCGGAACGGCCTTCATCCTGAAACGCTTTGAGCGAGCCGCGCAAAAGCCACGCGAGGCTTTCGTTGGGGTTGATGTTCTGGGCCTCTGAGTATCGGGCCTCTGCCACATCCAACTCACGCAGTATGTTGGCACGGGCAAAGCCGTCAATCGTCAGGCTAAAGCTGGACATCGGGTCAAGATCAAGCGCGCGCGCCGTGCAATCCAGTGCCTTTTGCGTGTCGGCGGCGCGGTCTGTGGTGTAGTTCTTAAAGATGTTGAGGATATACCATTTGCCCAGCCAGGCATGGATTTGCGGGCTGTCAGGCGCGCGTTCGGCGGCTTCGTCCAACATCTGTCGCGCGCGCATAAAATCCCCCAAAGTGGGGTGGTGCATCGCGGTGGCCCCCGCGATCAAAAGCTTATGATCGGGCAGTTCAGGCAGGGGCGTCGCACGAGCCATTTCAAGCGTGGTTTCGGCAATTGCGCGGCCCACTGTCTGGACCACATTGACCAGCCAATCGCTGGCCTCATCGGTGAAATGGCGGGCGGGGCAGTGCAAATGACGGTTCCATAGCAATGTCCCGGAACGCGTATCCACAAAGTCTATGTCCGCTACCAAGTCCTGACCGCTTTTGCGCAAGGCACCTGTGATCAGATAGTCCACGTCCAGCGTGTCACGGACCCCTTCGACGTCGACAGTGCGTTTGGACATCGCCCGTCCAGAGAGATGCGAAATGACTTGCACCAATGATGAGCGGGACATCATCCGGCTGGTTTCTTCGGCGATCCAATCAGCAGCGACAGACAACTCATGATCGCCGGGCGGCACACCGAGCGGGAGCGCGCAGACCCGAGGTTGCAGCCGTTGTGCTCTGCGGGTGCGTGACAGGGTGCAAAGCGCTTCAATCCGGCCGGGTTGGGCACGTTTTTCATCTCGCCACCGGACAAAGGCGGCTTCACGCACGTTAAGATCGTCTAGGAATGGGCCGTCTCGCGGGCTGCCTTGGACTTGGACCTGGGCCATGTCGATTTCAATTTCAGTAGACGTGACGGTCAGCACCGCGTCAAACACTGGCCCAAGGCGTTTGCGCAAATCCGATAGGGCGCGGCGCAAATTTTGATGACCACTTTCATAGTCGGCCAAACCCCAAAGCGTTTCTTGCAGATATGTCCGGCTGCGACGTCCCAAGGGGGCCGTGACCAACAGGGCAAATAGGGCGCGGTGTTTGGCCCCGGTGATGTCACCGCCCTTGGCCAATCGCACCATGCAGGCGCCGAACAATGTGATCTCGATTTGGATGGTCACCCCGTCACTCCGGTTATCCCATGTCCGACGCTACCTTCCGCTACGTCAAAAACAAGTGGCTCACAGTGAATTCACGCTTTTGGCGCGGGGCGTTTTGATAAGCTGGGATCACATTGCAAAAGAGTATTTCAGCATGAGTTCTGAGAAGAAAAAGGCCGAGATTGAGGATGTTTTCGATTTTTATACGCAGTGGCCTGAGCTGCGGGGCAGGATCGTCGCACTTCGTGAGAATGGCGGTTTGGCCCCGGAGGATCAGCAAATTTTGTATTGGATGATCCATGTTATGGATCGGGTGGGGCCGTCGGACGTGCGTCAATAACCTAGTCTAATTTGAACCCCTGCGCGCGAACGTAGGCCCCGAAATCAGCGCGCTCCGGTGTGCTGTATTGGCGGGTTTTGTCGTCGGACCAGCCGTAAACGTCTTGGGTCGGGAACCGGTCTGGGCTGCGCTGAGTTGCATAGGGTTGGGCGGCAGCGCGGGCGCGATCATATTCGGCGACGGTGCCGCGCAAATCCGTCTCCTGATAGGTATCAACGTGGCAAGTAACCCCCAAAGGCAAGCGTTTTGAGATGGTTGGGGGCTGTTTGGGGTAGCCAAGTGCGAGGCCTGCGATGGGAAAGACATGATCTGGCAAGCCGATCAGGTCGGACACTGCACGCGCACTGTTGCGAACAGCACTGACCGGGCAGCAGCCAAGGCCCATCGCCTCAGCCGCTGTCACGAATGCCCCAAGCGCTATGGCGGCATCGACGGTCGCGTTAAAAAATGCATCCAGATGATCGTTGGCAAATGGCACGTCCTGCCAATCGTGCAGCAACCGCTGGCGTCTGTTGTTGCCGCAGAAGATCAAGATCAACGGTGCCTCTGCGACCCATGCCTGTCCTGTGACCAGTTGGGCTAGGGTTTTGCGTTTTTCGGAATTTTTAAGGGCGATGAGATCACGCTGTTGCAGGTCGCTTTTGGTGGGGGCTGACATCGCAGCCGCGCACAGCAGGTCCAATATATCCTGCGGGACGGGCGTTTCGGCAAAGTCCCGACACGCGCCTCGTGTGAGCATTGAGCCGAGGAGCGCACTGTCGCAATCTGCCAAACGCATCCCCGACGCATCGTCAAAACGCGTCCCAAGGGCGCGTTGCACGCTGATCGGGGCTAATTTGAGCCTGTTGTCTTGAGGCATTTGTGTAATCCCTGCTAACGCTAATATTAAAGATTTTTCGCGTTCGTTAAGCGTAACTGTATGTTATCCCATGCGTCGAGCCAAAAGAATGGGGTCGTTATTCACCGTGACAAACACGCGTTTTCTAGAGGTTACCGTCGAACGTGATGAGGGCAAGAGCCAAGCCTTTCGCGTGCCGGCCTATGAGAACCAGACCGTTCTCGACGTGGTGTCGTGGATTCAGCAGAATGCCGACCCAACGCTGAGCTATCGCTTCGCGTGTCGGGTTGGGATGTGTGGCAGCTGTGCGATGATGGTGAATGGTGTGCCGCGTTGGACGTGCCGGACGCATATTTCAAAGGTGCTAGAGGGTGAAGCGGTCACGATTGGCCCCTTGCGCAATCTGCCGGTCGTGAAGGACTTGGTCGTGGATATGGACCCGTTCTTTGACAAATGGGTCGCGGCGGAGGGGGTGCACCACGGCGGGCTGACACGGGATGATCCGATAGCCGCCGTGGATGAGGAAAGCGCCGCCCGCGTCGAGGCCAATGCTGGGATTGAGTGCATCAACTGTTCGGTGTGTTACGCAGCGTGTGACACGGTTGCGGGTAATCCGGATTACCTTGGGCCTGCGGCGTTGCAACGGGCTTGGACCCTGCTCAACGATGCTAAAGACGAAGGCCGGGTTGCCATTTTGGAGGCGGTATCAGGCTCTGGCGGGTGCCACAATTGCCACTCGATGGGGTCGTGCACGACCTATTGTCCCAATGAATTGGACCCGATGGCCGCAATCGCAGGGCTCAAACGGGAAACGGCAAAATCATTCTTTCGGAGGGGGCGCTGATGCTGACGCTCCGACTATATATGCTGCAACGGATCACCGCGATGCTTATGGCGCCGCTGGTGATTGGTCACTTGGCGGTGATGATCTATGCGATCCAAGGTGGTTTAGACGCGGCTGAGATTTTGGGCCGCACACAAGGCTCGGTCCTGTGGTTTTTGTTCTACGGCACCTTTGTTGTAGCGGTGGCGATCCATGGCGCCATTGGCCTGCGCACGATTATTCATGAATGGGGCGGGGTGCGCGGCGCGGCCCTAGAGGCATTGATGTGGGGTACAGGCTTGACCCTACTGGGCCTTGGCGCGCGGGCGGTCTGGGCCGTGACCTTTGCTGCGGGGTTGGGGGCATGAGCATGGCGCGCGGCATTACCTCTCGGGCACATCCTTTGTGGCTGGCTTATATTCTCCACCGGGTTTCTGGCCTCGCGCTGTCGCTGTTTTTACCGCTGCATTTCTGGGTTCTGGCCTTGGCATTGACGGACCCTGCGCGGCTGGACGGCTTTTTGACATTGACCGAAAACGGCGTGGTCAAATTGGCTGAATTCGGTCTCGTGTTCCTGTTGGCTGTCCATATGTTTGGCGGTCTGCGGGTTATGGCGATGGAATGGCTGCCGTGGTCTGCACCGCAAAAGACCCTCGCGGCGGCGGCCGCTGCCCTGTCATTCCTGATCGCAACCCTCTTTTTCCTACAGGCGATTTGACCATGCGCGTATCCGACATTGAACGTCACGACACCGATATCCTGATCCTTGGCACAGGTGGCGCCGGGCTGTTTGCGGCCCTGCACGCCCAGCAAACCGCGCCTGCGGGCACCAAGATCACGATTGCCGTGAAGGGGCTAATCGGCAAATGCGGCTGCACGCGGATGGTGCAGGGGGGCTACAACGTGGCCTTGGGCGGCGGCGACACCGTTGAGCGGCACTTCATGGATACCATTCAGGGGGGCAAATGGCTGCCTGATCAGGACATGGCGTGGCGTCTGTGTGAGCAGGCTGTGGTGCGCATTCGCGAGTTGGAGAACGAGGTCGGCTGTTTCTTTGACCGCAATGCGGACGGGTCGCTGCACCAAAAGGCGTTTGCGGGGCAAACTGCTGATCGGACAGTGCATAAGGGTGACTTGACCGGCATCGAGATTATCAACCGTCTTATGGAAAAGGTTCTCGCGAGTGGTGTGGAAAAGCTGCAAGAGCATCGTGCGATTGGCTTGATCCCGACCAAGGATAGCTCTGCCCTGTCGGGTGTTTTGATGATCGATATGCGCACGGGCCGCTTTCGGTTTGTGCGGGCAAAGACGGTTCTGATGGCCACGGGCGGTGGTCCGACAATGTACAAATACCACACACCTTCTGGCGACAAGACCATGGATGGTTTGGCGATGGCACTGCGGGCGGGCCTAAGCCTGCGCGACATGGAGATGGTGCAATTCCACCCCACAGGGTTGCTGGCCGGCGATCATACGCGCATGACCGGCACGGTGTTGGAGGAAGGTTTGCGTGGCGCAGGTGGTCAGTTGATCAACCATGCGGGTCAACGGTTTATGTTTGATTATGACGGCAAGGGAGAGCGCGCGACCCGCGATGTGGTCAGCCGTGGGATTTATGCCGAAATGCGCAAGAACAATAACCCTGAGCAGGAGGGCGTGTTCATCTCGATGTCCCATCTAGGGCCTGAGTTCGTGCGCCAAAAGTTCAAGGGCATGGTGAAACGCTGCGCAGACAGCGGATTTGATCTGGCCGCGGGGCAGGTCGAGGTCGTGCCGACGGCGCACTACTTTATGGGCGGCGTGGTGGTCGATGTGGACACCCGCACCGCGATGGAGGGATTGTACGTCGCGGGTGAGGACGCGGGCGGTGCCCACGGGTCAAACCGCTTGGGCGGCAATGGTGTTGCGAACTCGACGGTCTATGGGGGCATTGCGGGCGATACGATGGGCACTGATGTGCGTACCATGACGCTCCGGGATCCGGATGAAACCGCACTAGAGGCAGAGTTCGCGCGCGCCATCCATCCGTTTACGCGCCCGCCCGAATTGATCCTGCCGCTGCGCAAACAATTGCAGGAATGTATGTGGGATGAGGTGGGCGTGATGCGCACTGAGGTGGGCATGAAGCGTGGGCTTGCGGGGATTGCCGCCGTGTCGGAGGCGGTGATGGATGTGGGCGTGGATGCCAGCAATTTGGCGTTCAATCTGACGTGGCACGATTGGCTTAACATGCGGTCGCTGTGTGACATCTCCGAAGTCATTACCAAGGCGGGGCTTGCACGCGAGAATTCTCGCGGGGCGCACTTCCGTGAGGATTTCCCCGACCCTGGCGCGATGGAGGACAGCGAGTTCACATTGGCGCGCATGGATGGTGACACAGTCGCGGTCACGCGCGCACCCGTTCAGTTTACAATCGTTCGCCCCGGCGAGACGATCTTGCCCGAAGGGGCCCCCGAAACGCTGGTCGCGGCGCAATGACGCCGATCACCATGCCATTCCTTGATTTGCCGGAGCGTCTGCAATGATCCCCATCAACCTCATCCAATCCACCGCCGAAAC